>JAUVUS010000069.1 GCA_030600865.1 Bacteroidales bacterium
GAATCAATGGAAAAACTTCAGCTAAATGATGCTTCACTTACATTCGAGCCTGAGTCTTCAGCAGCTTTAGGATTTGGTTTTCGTTGCGGGTTCCTTGGATTATTACATATGGAAATTATTCAGGAACGTCTTGATCGGGAGTTTGATATGGACGTTATTACAACGGTTCCTAATGTTTCTTACAAAGCCTATACTACCAAAGGCGCAGTTTTGGATGTTCACAATCCGTCAGGATTACCCGATGTAACACAATTAGATTATATTGAAGAACCGTATATCAGGGCGCAGATCATATCTCAATCTGAATATGTTGGGCAGATAATGAAGCTGTGTATTGATAGGCGTGGAATGCTTAAAAATCAGACTTACCTGCCGAACGATCGTGTTGAGGTTTCTTTTGAAATGCCTTTGGCAGAAATTGTTTTTGGTTTTTACGATAAGTTAAAAAGTATTTCCCGTGGATATGCATCATTTGATTATCATATAACCGGATATGAAAAGGCTAATCTTGCCAGATTAGATATATTATTAAACGGTGAAATGGTAGATGCTTTATCTACTCTGATTCATAAAGATAATGCCTATAATTTTGGCCGTCGAATGTGTGAAAAGCTCAAAGAGTTAATTCCCCGCCAGCAATTCGATATTGCCATTCAGGCAGCAATCGGAGCAAAAATTATTGCCCCCGAAACAGTAAAAGCTGTTCGAACAGATGTTACTGCAAAATGCTATGGTGGTGATATTACCCGTAAACGAAAATTGCTTGAAAAACAAAAGAGAGGTAAAAAACGAATGCGCCAGGTAGGAAATGTCGAAGTACCACAACAGGCATTTATGGCTGTATTAAAGCTTGATTAAAGCAAAGTTGATAAGAAAGTCAATTTATTTATGATCAAACTAACCAAATACCTGTCATTCTTGCGTATGCAGGAATCTAATACTTTTAATATAGAAAGCCTGGAACGATAGAACTTATTGTATATTTATAGAAAGGATATTTAATTAATGTTATTATTGAATAATGAATACAAAACTTCATGATTCATGATTGGATGTTCATTATTTTTTATTCTAACTTTGTTCCTATGTCTTTAGAAAATCAAAAACACAGAAACCTTCAAATAAAAAAAGCTTCCTGGGTTGGTATAATCGGGAATACTATTTTAGCCATTTTGAAGATTGTTATTGGGTTTATCTCTGGAAGTCTGGCTGTTATTGGTGATGGAATCGATACTGCAACTGATATTGTCACCTACTTTATAACTCTGGTTGCTGCACGAATAATGAACAAACCTCCAAATTATAAATATCCGTATGGTTATAACAGGGCAGAGGCTGTAGCAACAAAAGTATTAAGTTTTGTAATCTTTTTTGCGGGAGCTCAATTATTCTTTTCTACTTTGCTCAAATTAATAAAAAACGAACCTCACGAATTACCGACTTTGTTTGCTATTTATGTAACCATTTTTTCTGTTTTTTCTAAAGCAGGTTTAGCATTTTATCAATTCAAAGTTGGCAGACGAATTGAAAGTAAAATGTTAATTGCCAATGCTAAAAATATGCGAAACGATATCTTGCTTTCGGTCACTGTTTTAACAGGCTTAGTTTTTACTCAGATTTTACATTTGCCAATTTTAGATTTAATTGCTGCAATCGCTGTAAGTATATGGATTATGAAGGTTGCTTTTGAGATATTTATGGAAACAAGCCGTGAATTAATGGATGGTGTTGATAATCCTGAAATATATTATAAAATTTTTGATGCTGTGGAAGAAGTTGGAGCTGCTAATCCGCATAGGGTTAGAATAAGAAAACATTCAAATTTATATACAATAGGCTTGGATATTGAAGTTGATGGTAATATGACTATTGAAGAAGGTCATGTTATTGCAAAAAAGGTCGAAAATAATATTAAAAAACAAATTGAAAATGTGTATGATGTAATGGTTCATGTTGAACCAAGCGGAAACATTGAAAAAGAAAAATACGGATTGTCCAGGAAGAAGATGGATCGCGAGAGTAAAAAAAATAAAAATGCAAAATAAATACCAAAAGCCTACCGGCTCATACATCAGTTTTATGAGCAACAAAGTAAAAACTTATGGTGGCATAAACTTAGCACAGGGTATCCCAGGGTTTAATCCACCCAAAGAACTTACAGATATTTTAAGCGAAATTGCCGGTAATAATTTACATCAGTATGCTCCCGGAAATGGGAATAATGAGTTGCTTAACCTGCTTCACAAAAAATATCAAAACGAATATCCCTGCCTTGCCGACCTATCTGCCGACAGGCAAGACAGGCAGACTTTTTTAAAAGATGATTTTCTAATTCTTCAGGGAGCGACCGAAGCTTTATCTTTGTTATATATCTATTTTAATAAAATTATTCCAAAACCTTTTTCAGCTCTTGCTTTTGATCCTGTGTATGAAAGCTATAAATATCTTCCTGAAATATTTAATACTGATTTTATTCCTTTTTCATTTGAACAGGATGCTTCAATTGATTTTATGAAACTGGAAAAGACCTGTGTTGAAGATAATGTAAAAGTCATTTTTCTCGGTTCTCCCGGAAATCCGTTTGGAAAAATCTGGACAAAAGCAGAAATGAATTCTTTATTAGATATTAGCAAAAAGCTGGATATCTATATCGTTTTAGATGCGGTTTATAAAGAATTGTATTTTGACGAAAAACCATATATTCCTTTAGATCAGTTTAATCCAAATTTGTTTTATACCAATAGTTTTTCAAAAATATTTTCAATTACAGGTTGGCGTATAGGATATTTAATTGCACATAAAGAGCACATGCAAAAAATTAAATCCATTCACGATTATACGGGACTGTGTGCTTCATCCGTTTTACAGCAGGCTATTGTTGAATATTTGAAAATTTTTGATTTTGGGAAAGATTACATTTCAAATCTTCGGAACCGATTAAAAGAATCGTATAATCATCTGGCAGGCGAATTAGAAAAGTTAGGATTTGAAATTCCCGAAACAAAAGGAGGATATTTTGTCTGGGCAAAATTGCCTGAAAAATATTCTGATGGCTTTAAGTTTGCAATTGATTTATACGACGAACAAAAAGTGGCTGTAATTCCAGGCGAGCATTTCTCTGATAAAGCGAAAAATTACATTCGTTTTAATATCGCCCGTGAAAAAGAAGAAGTTGAAGAAGGAATAAAGAGAATTAAAAACTTTTTTAAATAAATGGTTAACTATTTCGATTTATGAATATCCATTAACGAATAATGATTTTCGATCTTTTAGTTGAGTCACTAATCTTTATAAAGCAAGTCATGTTAGGCATTGTATATTTTCATTAATTTACATTTGCTGCCAAAACAATCAATTTTATAATTACAATTTATCAAAGAAACTGAGCAATATAAACTATTATTATTCACACATGTTTTATCAAAATGTGAATTTTGTATTCCTTTCAACTTTCCAATTGGACAAATATCACAATTATTACTATCACACATTCTGGGTACAAAATCAAAAGTTATATCAAACTGTTCAGGGTAACAATTTTCTAACTCATTTCTATTCTTTTCATAAAATTCTCTCAACAACTTGTTTAAACTTTTATTAGAATTTTCATATTCTGTATTTTCGAGAATACAGTTTCTAAATTTTGAATTATTATTCCAAACATCTCCAGGAAGCTCAAACTGTCTATAAGATTTTATTGAGATTAGTTGCTCTATTTGTTCACAATTAACATTCCTTTTTTCTAAAGAATTTTTAAAATACACCATGAACTCTGGTGATTTTAAGAAATCTCTTAAACTACACCACGCTCTTTTTTGATAAAAAATTTTATCTCTTTTGAATTCTTGGTATTCTATTTCAAATTTTTCTTTATTTTTTAAAATAGTCAAAACTTCTAAAGTTCTTTTTTCCGCTTTTTTAACATTTTCATGGAAATTTAGAATGTCGGATTTCTTAGGTTGACCTATTTTAAAATATGTAAGAAGATAAAGAGAAAATAACAATCGTTTTATATAATCATCTGTCTTGCTATGCTTATTAATTTGTTCGGCAATAAATTTTATTAAAGAATTGTCAAAATATTTCAATATATCAAAAGTGTATAAAATTGAAAAATAATCAGATGGATAATACCTTGGTGTAAAATTGAGATAATCTGTCTCTTTTAAATTATAAGATTGTCTCAAAACTACATTATCAGATACTTTAGAATTGCTTATAAAAGCATATCCATTTTTATTTTTCTCAATGAAAGAATTTGTGTTGTCAGGATTTAATAATTGAAGATTTCCAGTTTCCTTAAAATTATCGGCAAGCTCAGAAAATACAAAACCGCCAACATCCCAAATTCGTTCAAATGACATTTGTCTGTCAGTAATATAACAAAGCCAATGAGTAAGTAATTTTGTTTCATCACTAACATTATTCTTATAAAAATTTATCAAGTTATAATTTGAAACAGAACTCCAGCGAACTTCGTCATAAAATGATATTATTTTGAATATGCCTTTTAACATTGCACCGAAAATATTATGCCTAACTATAATATATTATTAAAAAATCGTATAAAACTTCTTAAATCTAAAATCGTTAATCAATATTCATTATTCAAATACAAAAAATAAGGTTTTATATTGTTTTTATATCAAATCCAATATCCTTTAAATTTTCCCAATAATCAGGATAGCTCTTTGATACAACTTCAGGATTTTTAATTTCCAGTTCTTTTGTAACAATAGATAGTGGCGCAAAAGATAAAGCCATTCTATGATCTTCGTATGTTTCCACAAAATGATTTTCAGGAACTTTAATATTTTCATTTCCATCCCAGAAAATACTGTTGTTTGATTTTGTTTTAATATGAATTCCGAGTTTTTCAAATTCAGTAACCAGTGCTTCAATTCTATCTGTTTCTTTAATCGAAAGATTATCTAATCCTGTTAACTTAAAAGGTATTTTTTTTGCAATTAAAGTAGCTGTCAATGTTTGAGCCAGATCAGGGCAATCAGTAAAATTGTATTCAAAGAACTTACAAGTAGTTGGAATATTTTTAATTCGCAAACCAAAGTTGGTAAATGCGGAATCAACTCCAAGAGTTTTGTATAAGTCTGTTGAAACAGAATCTCCCTGTAAGCTATTTCGTTTTAAGCCGGTTAATTCAATCAGGGCATTTTCAGATAAAGAAACAATTTCAAACCAATACGATGCCGATGACCAATCTGCTTCTATAATTATTTCTTCCGGCTTATATACTCCTTTTTTAACATAGATTTTATCACCATTCCATTCAATATCAATTCCAAACTTTTGCATTAACTTAATAGTCATCCATATATAATCTTTCGAAAGGATTTTGTCTTTTATTGTCAAAGCAAAATCAGCATTTAAATACGGAGCAATCATTAATAATGCACTAATATACTGACTGCTTATATTTCCTTTTACATTTACAGGTTTAGCGGCTAAATTATTCCCTGTGATTTTTAAAGGAGGATAACCGTCTTTTTCAAAGTATTCAATAGAAGCGCCAAGTTCTCGCAAGATTTTTACCAATTCATGAATTGGTCGTTGTTTCATCCGTTTGCTGCCAGTTAGAATTCTTTCTCCTGACACTAAAGAAAGATAAGCAGTTAAAAAACGCATCGCAGTTCCTGCTGCGCCAACATCAATTATTTGATTATTTAAGTCTTTTAACGATGCTGCTAAAATGCTGGTATCATCACTCGCAGAAAGATTCTTAATTTTAAATGATTCCTTGCATAACGCACGTATAATAAGTGCCCGGTTCGATAAACTTTTCGATGCTGGTAACGACCTGAAAGTTTTTATTTCTTTATTTGGTGCAGTAATTTTTACACTCATTTTACAGGTTTTTGTACCAGTTAAGTGTTTCAGTTATGATTTCACTGTCACAGTTTTGATTAATTTTTATTTTACCAAAATCTTCGAGTAAAGTAAAATTTATATTCATTCCTTCATTTTTTTTATCATGTTTTATCAGGTCGATGATCTTTTCATAGTCTGCTTCGTTAAACTTTAGTTTAGTGTAAGTATTAAGTAGATATGAAACAATCTTGTCGAGCTTTTTGGATGAGAAATTACAAATTTTATCAGACAAATACAGTTCACAAATTATTCCGTGTGCAACAGCTTCTCCATGCAGAATTTCATTTTCGGTATTCATATACAGACTTTCAAAAGCATGTCCAAATGTATGACCAAAGTTTAACGCTTTTCGAATATCTTTTTCTTTAGGATCTTTCTCAACAAAATAATTTTTAATACTTACTGATCGTGCAATAAGCTGGTTAAGTTCATTAAATCCTGTCTGTTTAATATCATAAGAAATTAAATTTTGCCAGTCTTTTTCATCAAAAATTATAGCGTGTTTTAGCATCTCTGCCCATCCTGAAAGAATATTTCTCTTATCTAAAGTTCTGTTAAATGAACTGTCGATAATAACATGCTTTGGATGATTAAAAACACCTATTTCATTCTTCAGTCCTAAAAAGTTTATTCCGGTTTTTCCTCCAACAGAAGCATCAACCTGGGATAATAGAGTTGTAGGTATATTAATAAAATCGATACCTCGTTTAAAAGTCGATGCAGCAAAGCCTCCCAAATCTCCAATAATTCCTCCTCCGAGGTTGATTAATAACGAAGTTCTGTCTGCTCCGTTTTTTGTAAGTATTGTCCAGATTTTTTCTAACGATTTAATGTTTTTGTTTTTTTCTCCACTTTCAATTTCAATCAATTCAGAGTTTTTGATTTGATCGATATCTGCTATTAGAGGTAAGCAATGTTTTTTAGTATTTTCATCAAGCAATACAAATGTTTTTATGTTCTGAAAATCTTTTAAAACTTCAGTTAAAACTTTCGGTATTTCTGTCGAAATATATATTGTAGAAAAATCTGTATTTATTTTCATTTTAGAAATATGACTTTTAGATGTCTAAAAGTACGAAATTAATTTATACGATAAAATCAGCGATTAATGAATAATTCTTTATTCTTGTCTGTAATAATTATGTATAGCATAGAAAGTTACTTATCTTTGATAGGATATAATTGTAGGGTTTATGATTTTTGATAATAGAAATATTGTTATGCGCTTAAATATTAGAAGGTATCTAACCATTCTGGCGTATTTTATATTAATGGGATTATTTTTATTATCAGATATTTTTAATAAACCTGTTTTCGGGTATGATAAAACAACTTATGTCATTGTAATTAATGCTATCTATTTAACCTATATTATTTTCACCTTTTCATTAAATTATAATTTTTTTTCTTACAAAGACGAAGGCAATAAACTTGTTTTTCGATTTGTTTCTCTAAGGCCATTCGATAATAAGAAACAAGCTATTGAAATACTTAAAAAAGATTTTGCAGGATATGAATTTCAGAAATCATTGTTTAATTTAAAAGAAGATTTAATTTTAACTGTAAGGACAAAAAATGGAGTGGCGAATTATTAACCAATAAGTATTACAGCTTTATCTTTAAAGCATAAGAATCTGCTAAAAAACTCTCTTAATCAGCTGACTTAATTATACTATTTTCAAAAACGTAATCAGATTGTAAACTAAGATTAATAACCATAATTTTTTTGATGCAAAAAAAGATTTAAAAATGTGTTTAACATCATATTTTCTGGTGATGTTTTTTATGGATAAATTAAATATTTAAATATACTTTTGCGCATAAATTTTTAATACATATAAATGTGGGTTTAGTATTCATCATTAAATTATATAAAAATGAACGTAGATAAATTAATGCTTCAGCTTGAGCAAAAACATCCGGGAGAGGTTGAGTATCTTCAAGCTGTTAGAGAAGTTTTAGAATCAATCGAGGAGATTTATAATCAGAATCCTCAATTCGAAGCAGCGGGTATTATTGAAAGAATCGTTGAGCCAGACCGTATCTTAACTTTTAAAGTACCCTGGGTAGGCGATGATGGTAAAGTAAACGTTAACCTGGGTTATCGTATTCAGTTTAACAATGCTATAGGACCTTACAAAGGAGGTTTACGTTTTCACCCGAGTGTAAACTTAAGCGGGTTAAAATTTTTAGGATTCGAACAGATTTTCAAAAACTCACTTACCACACTTCCAATGGGTGGAGGTAAAGGAGGTTCTGATTTTGATCCAAAAGGTAAATCAGATGCTGAAGTAATGCGTTTTTGCCAGGGATTCATGATGGAATTATGGAAAATAATAGGACCTGAGACCGATATTCCTGCAGGAGATATAGGAGTAGGTGGTCGTGAGATTGGTTTCTTATTTGGAATGTACAGAAAACTGGCAAGAGAAAATACAGGAGTATTAACCGGGAAAGGTCGTAATTGGGGAGGAAGTTTAATTCGTCCGGAAGCTACAGGTTTTGGTAATGTATACTTTGCAAAAGAGATGTTAGCCACCAAAGGAGAATCTTTCGAAGGCAAGACAGTTGCTATATCAGGATTTGGCAATGTTTCCTGGGGAGCAGCATTAAAAGCGACAGAATTAGGAGCAAAGGTTGTAACAATTTCAGGACCTGACGGATATATTTATGATTCGGAAGGGATTTCAGGCAAAAAAATTGAATATATGTTAGAGCTTCGTGCTTCAAATAATGATATTGTTAAGCCATATTCATACGAGTTTGAAAGTGGACAGTTTTACGAAGGTAAAAGACCATGGGAACAAAAAGTTGACATCGCTCTTCCATGTGCAATTCAAAATGAATTGAATAAAGAAGATGCAGAGTCATTAGTAAAGAATGGATGTATTTGTATTTCAGAAGGAGCCAATATGCCGTGTACACCTGAGGCAATAGAAGTTATACAGAAAAATAAATTATTATATGGTCCCGGGAAAGCAGCTAATGCAGGAGGTGTTTCAACATCAGGATTAGAGATGTCACAAAACTCTATGAAATTAAGCTGGACCAGAGAAGAGGTTGATGCAAAATTACATCAAATAATGCGTGATATTCACGAAGCTTGTGTTAAATATGGAACAGAAGCTGACGGACATGTTGATTATGTTAAAGGAGCAAATATTGCTGGTTTCTTAAAAGTAGC
>JAUVUS010000398.1 GCA_030600865.1 Bacteroidales bacterium
CAGGAAACATTTTTAATATTTGTTCTTCTCTGTCTTCTTTAAACTCCCAATTTAGGGAATCTTTAACAGCAGTTTTACTAATATTATCGTAACCACCAACACCCCACAAAGAAAATATTCCAGCTTTTGATGTAGGAAAGTTTAGCTTAAATGATAAATCTTGATATTTAGGCATTTCCTGACCTGGGAATAAATCAGCCAATAACGCATAAGTTGAATAACGATAATTAAATAAGTAAGTAGCTCTTTTTCCTTTTACAAAAGGACCTTCAGCCGCAAAATCAATCCCTAACAATCCGACCTGAAAAGTATACTCACGCTTATCCATATTTCCGGTTCTTAACTTCATATCAAATACTCCAGCCAATGCATTACCATATTCTGCAGGAAAGGCACCTGTAAAGAAATCAGAATTAGTAAGTAACTGACTGCTGAAGATTGTAGTAAAACCACCACCTTGTACATTTTGACCACTAAAATGACTTGGATTTGGAATTTCAACACCTTCGAGTCGCCATAGTACACCTTTGGGTGCATTACCTCGAATAATAATAGAATTGTCGCCCAGATGAGTTGTGGTAACTCCAGCAAAAGAAGAAGCTAAACGAGCAGGATCATCCAATCCACCGGCATATCTTCTGGTTTCTTCTACAGAAAATGATCGTGCACTTAAAGAAGCCATTGAATTTATAGGCTGATCCTTATTTACATGAGCTTTTATTATTACTTCATCTATCTTGTTAACTTTTTCAACTAATTCAACAGTAATAAATTTCTCTTTACCACTATTTACAATTACTTCAGGAATAGTAACAGACTTATAACCAACATAACTTATTGTTAAATTATATCTACCAACTGGTACATTCTCCAAACGGAAATAGCCATCCGCATTTGTAATCCCACCAATTATTGGATCTGTTCCTTGAATTATGATAGTTGCTCCTGGTAAAGAAATTTGCGAAGCATTATCAAGCACCCTTCCTTTAAATGTTTGATTAGGTGTTTGAGCTTTAATAGTTGCTGTAAAAAGCAGTATTAGACTAAAAATTAATTGTAACTTCTTTTTCATGATTTTATAATTTTATTTATTTATAAACATTATCCAGATTAGCACTATAATTAATATGATACTAACTATTCTTATTATCCAGAATAAGATGTTTTCTTTTAAGCGATTTGTCTTATTTTTTGATTTCATAAGTTTGAATTTTTATACAAAGATGTAGCAGATGAAAGGACCAATCGCCTAAGCCTATGCGATTGGACAAATAGCATGTCCGAACCTACAAGAATACACGTCTAATCCCCAGTACTTATGGATGTTATTAAATTTCTAAAGAATGTATAAAAAATATGGATTTTGTTGATTTATGTTTTAAAAAGACATAATTCATGCATGTAAATGAGTAGGTAGACTATCAAATATTTTTAAAAAATTACAGAATAGAAATTAAACTGTCTAAGCTTTAATCTCGGTCATATACTGGGATGGTGTTTTACCTGTAGTTTTTTTAAACACCTGATTAAAAGAAGATTTAGAATTAAATCCACAATCAAGAGCAATAGCAAGAATACTATAATTCCTGTTTTTTGTATCGTTAACTTTTTGCATAAACTCTTCGACCCTATATTTATTTACAAAATCGTAAAAATTCATGTTTTCGTACTGATTAATTATTTGAGAAAGGTGGTTAACAGATATATCCAGTAATTCTGCCAGAGCTCCTAAAGTAAGTTTTGGTTGAAGAAAGGTTTTATGCTCATTCATTATTTTTAAAAGAGCTTGATGAGATGATGCAGCAACATTTTGATTTAAACCTGACTTCTTATATTCTCCTTGTTTCTTTGGCTCTACAATTTTATTTGACTGTACTTTATTATCGGCAAAAATCCCTTTATGTCGTATTCCAAAATATCCTAAAAAGAAAATAAAGAAAGTAATTTGTGTATAAAAAATGAGATCTACATTAAATCCAAACTCAACACCTATAACTTCTCTCATCAGAGAAATAATTGTTACGGTTAAAAATATTAATCCAATTCCCCAAATACAATATTTTAACCAATTAAGATTAATTTTTTCATCATAAGAAAAGTTTTCATCTATTAAACGGCGATGTTTTCCTAACAAACGATAGGATAAAATAGGATATATTATTCCTGATATCAGAAATGCAACTAATGATAGTGTCATAAATATTGAAAAATCATCAACTTCACCATTATTAATCATTATTTTTCTATCTGCGGAATAGAAAAAATAAAATCTAAACATGTACAGAAAAGTAAAAACAGATGGAACAAAATGTAAGTAATCTTTCTTTCCAAAATATTGATTTGTACGTAACGAAAAAACAGTGTATAAATATAATAAAGGTCCATGTAACAGAGGAACCCAATGATGAATCCCTACAAGATGTGGATACTTGTCCCAATATCCTAAAAAATAAATACAATAGCTAAATAAATGGAATCCAATAAAAAACATCCATATAGCAAGAATCTTATCAGACAATGTTTTTTGCTTTTTGGAAAGCAATAAAAATTGAAGAAAAAATGCTAAAAAAACTCCGATAAAAAATAACGTATCCATTATCTATCATTTATTTCATATAAAGAAAACTAATTTGTATTAAATATTAAAGGAATTGCAACTCTAAATTTAAAAGCTAAAATAGCAAAATATTTACTTAACAAAAGAGAAGAATTGCTCGAATTACTGAATTTTTAGCGGCTTCTTTATAACGGTCCGCGGGTTTTTCGCCCTGTTTCCCTATCCCCGGTTAATAAAGTTTGAAGATAGTAAAATGATTGCGAACCACCAAAACCCCGCATGTTTTATGACCCGATGTTAGGCATTGGCTGCTATTCTATTAACTTATTGTCTCGTCTGAAAACATCTAGAATTTGATTATCATTTCGTTTATCAGGGATTTCTTCTCCAACAACTAATCCAGGATATCCTAAGGCTACTTTCATTTCATTACTTGAACTAATACTAAAAGGGTCAATAACCATCCAATTGCAACTTTGCGAAGAATAACCTGGCCAAAAATATCCTGTATACATTAATTTATTGTCAACTTTCATAGCAAATGGTAATCCATGAACTGAGTGTTCTAAATTTTTAATTTTATCCTTTGACTCATTCGAAATTACAAAAATATAATTGTTTGAGTC
>JAUVUS010000183.1 GCA_030600865.1 Bacteroidales bacterium
GAAATACCTGCATTATTAATTAACACATCAATTTTTCCGTATTTTTCTATTGTTTTGTCAATTAAATATTTACATTCGTCAATATTCTTAACATCAGTTATAACTGATAATGCTTCACCGCCTTGCTTTTTGATTTTTTCTTCAACTTTTTTTAATTCTTCTATTCTTCTTGCAGCAAGAACAATTTTTGCTCCATTTTGGGCAAACTCCATTGCACATGCTCTCCCTATTCCCGATGATGCACCGGTTATAATAATAACTTTATCATTAAATTTAGGTTTAAACTTTATAATATTTTCGCGTTTTTTTATTTTAGGCAATTGTAAATTATACCGTTTAAATAAGTCTTTACTAATAAGGTATGAGTTTGGAAACATTTTTTTAATGTTTTTCATAGTTATAATTTTTTAATATAACATCTTACTCTTTTGTGTTGTCTGTATTCGAACTTATTCCACAAATTATTAACTTTCATATTATTTTCGAGTTCTCGTGTTGATTCGAGATTAGTAATTCCGTTTTTAATAAAAGCACTGGAAATGTCATTAAAAATAATGCCATTAACGCCTTTGTTCTGATAGTCCTTTTGTACTGCAATAAGTAATGTATCGACTGTATCATTTTTCCGTAAAGCATGCATAACACGGATAAAACCAAATGGAAACAGTTTGCCTTTTGATTTTTGCTGCGCTTTTGCAAGAGACGGTATCGTTATTCCGAATGCAATTACTTTACCTGTTGTATCCAATATTATTGATACATACTCGGGTCTGAGAATTGATATAAATTGTTTTTTAAGTTCTTCTATTTGTCTCTTTGTTAATTCCGAAAAAGCATAAATATCTTTATATTCAGCATTCAAGAGCCTGAACAAGTCATCGGAATATTTCAATATATCTTTTTTCTTTTTGAGTTTAACACTATGTAGTTTGTATCGTTTTTTTATTAATGCAGCCCCCTTCACAAATTTTTCAGGTACAGATTTCGGAACTTTAACATTATACTCAATCCAATCTACATCTTTCTTATATCCAAATTCTTCAATTAATTTCGGATAATACGGAAAATTGTAATGAGCAAAAGAAGTTGGCATTTCATTAAAGCCTTCAGTAAGAATTCCAGAAGAATCAAAAGAAGAAAATCCGAGCGGCCCATGTATATTTTCCATTTTTTCATTTATTGCACAATTTTCAACTGTTCGCAGTAATAACATTAATACTGCTAAATCATCTACAAAGTCTAACCACCCAAATCTTGCATATTTAATATTGTGTTTTTCATTGTATTTGTTATTGATAATTCCTGCTATTCTTCCAATTATTACTCCATTTTTGATTGCTACCCAGTATTTAGCCTTGCAAAATTCAAAAGCAGGATTTTTATCAAAGGATAGAGTTTGCAACTCTTTTGCATGAATAGCCGGGATATAAAATTTATTACCTGAATACAATCTATCAGGAAACTTTATAAATTCCTTTATTTCTTTATTAGTTGATATTTCTTTGATTATTAAACTCATTGTCTTTTATCAGTTAGTCTAATATCGTTTTTTAGTCAGTTATATGAAAAAAAATTATTTCATCAAAACATAAAACAAGTACTCAAATTCTCCTGTCAAAAATTTATTGTAAGTTGGTGTTCCTTCTGTTGCAGCAAACTTTTTTCCTAAGCCATGCAAAAATTTTGGTACTATCTTATGTATTAAATTTTCTCTTTCGCTTGTTGATAATTTTAATGCTTCTAAAACATTTGTTGTAATTTTTTCATCATTTAAAAGCATAAAGCTTGAATTTTTCAATTGCGTATTCAGTTTTTCAAGTTCAACTTCATGCCTGAAATCAGCGAAAAGGAAAAAACCGCCTGGTCTTAAAACACGATATACTTCATATAAGAATTTATCCATTTTAGAATAACGGTGCGAAGACTCAATATTTATTACCACATCAAAAGTATTATCCTGAAAGTTTAAGTTTTGTGCATTTGCCTGTAAGAATTTAGTTTTTTCATTTGAATAATGTTTTTTGCAAAATTGTATTGCTTTTTTATTCAAGTCAATTCCAGTTATAGAGCTTGGTGATAAATAACGATTTATATATGATAAACCACCACCACGTCCGCAACCTATCTCTAAAATATCTTTCCCTTTAATATTTGCACCTGATGCAACTAAATTATAAAGTTGTGCTGAGTATCTGTTTTTTTCATCACTTTCATCAAGTTTGATTTTATGATTATCTTTCGAATAACCATAATTCATAAAAATAACTTCGGCGTTTTTATCAACTGTACTTACATACCAGTACCAGATTCTGAAAAAAACATTTTTTAGTTTTTCTTTCATTCTCTATAAAAATTATTTCGATAATCCTCTAATTAATATTTCTGATAAATCATCAAAATGTGGTGAGTATTTATCATACTTTCCTTGTAAAAAAAAAGGTATTTAAAGCCCTTTTAAAACCATAATAAATACATCAAGTAAAACATTTGTGTTAATATCAGTTGCAAATTCGCCATTATCAATACCTTGTAATATTATTTTTTCAATATTATTTTTTTCCCAATTATCCAATCCTGCACGTAAATCGTCAATAAAATCAAAGTGCTCAAAAAAATCGGCTTTAATTGTTTCATGATAGCTTACTGCATTGTTTAAAATCTCCATTCTTTTAATTAAATAAAGTTTTATTTTTTCGGCTGCTTTTAGTTCATTATTACTAATAATAACCGATAAATTACTCTGGAGATTATATATTTCCTTTGAAACAACTTCTCTGAATAAATCTTCTTTACTTGCAAAATGATAATATAAAGAACCTTTAGCCTTTCTAGCTATTTTAGCAATTTCGTCCATAGAAGTTTTATGAAACCCAAATCGGCTGAACAATTTTTCAGCTACTGATAAAATTTTATCTTTTGTATCGTCTTTCATGATATTCGTTTTGACTATATTTGTTTTTCAGTACAAAAATATGTATTTATTTTTAAATGCCATAATTTTTAACACACTTTAACTTTTGCAGTGAAGGAAAATTTAATGGACAGTATAAACGCACAAAACTATAGTGTTTTATTCGTTTAAACCTTTCAGAAATCTTAATATTAGATTCTCGGAAACCTAAAAAAATAGTTTTTGATTTGCAAATTTATATCCGCTTATATTTCCAGTTCCCAAATTTTAAATACAAATATGATAAGAGGCCAATTATCAGACCGTAGATTATTTCTACACACCAAACCCATTCAACTCTGGAATTTTCAATATTGACAAGTAAATATGTTATCAAAATATAAAGAACAATAACAATAGTTTCTATCATAAAAGAAACTTTGGTCATGCCGGTACCAGATACACCACTAAAAAGCACAAAACCGGTTGTTAGAAATATCGCAGCTATACTAACCACGTAAAGTGCTGGTAGCGAATCTTGAATAAGTAATGTATTATTAGTATAAATTGACAAAACTTTTTCGGGAATCGTTAGATTTACTAAAACTAAACCCAAAACGCCAAGAATACACAACTTTAAAATTTTAATAACAACAGGTATAACTTCACAGGTTCTTTCGCGTCCAATAAGAAAACTTACCAAAGTATTTGTTGCCGAAGTAAATCCCCAAATCGGAATCAACATAACAACATAAATACTTCTAATAACATTTGAAATAGCAAGTGAATGTTCTCCCATTTTCTCTACAAATAATAAGAAGAAAAACCATCCTGTAAACGAAATAAAGTTTTGCATCATCATTGGCAATGCAACAGTTAATATTCGTTTTAAAAGTGCAAAATTGAATCTTTGGAACTTGAATAATCCAAAATACTTTGTATCAATAAATTTAATAGTATAAAAAATAAAGAAAATACATGCTATAATTTCAGCAATAACCGATGCAATAGCAGCACCTGCAATTCCGTATTTGGCAAATCCAAAGTTTCCAAAAATCAAAGCATAATCAAAAAATACATTGGTAAAAGCCATAAAAATTGTGGTCCAGGTAATTACCTTCGTTCTGGCTATTCCAATATAAAATGCTCTAAATCCAAAGTTTATACAGGCAAATAGTAATCCTAGTATCCTGTAATTCAAATATTCCTGTGTTGCAACTTTTACTTGTTCCGACTCCAGAACTTTATCAAAAATAAATGGCATTGCACTTTTCATTGCAACAACTAATATTATAGCAAGTAAAACCAGGAAGTAATGAGAATGCTCAATTATAATACCTATTTCATTGTGTTTATTTTCACCATACCTTCGGGCAACAATAATTTGGGTACCTACAGAAAATCCGAACCCGAGCATTATTAAAGTAAGATAAAAAACACCTCCAATAGCAGCAGCGCCAAGCTCAACTTCCCCTACTCTACCTAAAAATGCAGTATCAGTAACACTAATAATATTTTGCACAATACTGCCAAGTATAATTGGATAAGCTATCTTCCAGATTCCTTTATATGTTATTGAAGTTTTTAACATTATTGCAAATTAAAAATTGCTAACAAAATTAAATCAAATTTTAATTATTAAACAGCAATTAATTATGGAAAGCTTATTTCATCAAAAGTTTAAATAAATAAAAATATAAATAGTCATGATAATTGTATGATTTATCAAATAAAAGTGAATGTTGAACAAAATATGTAGACAATCGTTAAATGCAATGCATTAATCTTTGTATATTTGATATTTAGTTAATTTTTACTTTAAATAGCATTATAAGCACAAAACGTATTCGTTTTTATGTTGAGCAAATTACTGAACATCCGACATATTTTTATTTTTATACTTGCAAGTATCTTAATTACATCCTGTAAACCATCATCAGATAAACAGGAAAATGAGGAAAGGATTCCGTTAAGAGAAATTGATACCTCTACTGTTTTACTTAAAATTAATAATACACTGTTTACGCTACCTTCACCATATCAGGCAACCTATTCTATAAAAAACAGTAACATAGCATTTAAAAAGTCGTTATTAAATCCTCCGGATAATGTTTCAAATTATACTACAAATTTTAAGCAAGCAATAAATGTAGGGATTTATGGCACTGACTTAGGGTATTTAAATATTTATGATAAGATTCGGGATGTAATTTACTATTTTACCGTTATAAAAAAATTGAGTAAAGAGATTGGGATTCACAATGACATACAAATTGACATTATAGATAAAATTGAGAGAAACATTGATAATCAGGATTCTTTATTATATTATTTATCCGGAACTTACAGACAATTCGACTCCTATTTAAAAACAAATAACCGAAAAGATATTGGTGTGTTAATTATTACTGGCGGTTGGATTGAAAGTTTATATATACTTTCGCATGCCGCTGTTGAAAGTAAAAACAGGCAAATAATAAATCGTTTGGGAGAACAAAAGCATCCCTTAGATAATTTAATTGAAATTTTATCTCCATATTATTATAATTCAAAAGATTTTTCTTTGTTAATTGATGATTTAGTTGATCTTGCCTATGAATTTGACGGAATAATTTATAGTTACACATACGAAAAACCAGAAATTAATCCCGAGAAAAAACATACATTGGTGAATAGTACATCGAATGTTATAATATCAGAATATCATTTAAAGACTATCGCTAATAAAATTTCATCTGTCAGGAATAAAATCATTTACTAATTTGATTTTTTATGAAATCTACATTCGCAAAATACCTGGTACTTTTCATTATTAGTTTATACACGAATAATATAATAGCTCAAGATAATTCTGTAAAAAATTGC
>JAUVUS010000059.1 GCA_030600865.1 Bacteroidales bacterium
CAACGAAAAATTTTAGTAAAAAAATTAAAAAAAGCTGACGATGATGATGTGAAATCTATTGAAACTGAATTAAAAGCTCTGGAAAGATCATATAATACCGAATTAAAAGCTTTTGATAAAAGATATAGTGTAGAAGAAAAGAAATTAGTAAAAGCAAAATCCAACGATGTAAAAGGGAAAGAAAAAATAAAACAGTATAATCCCAAGTTAAAAGAATATCAGAAAGCACTGGAATTAGCAAAAGAAAAACTGGAAGCATTTAAAGCTGAGAAGGGAGATTTGAAAAAATAAATTATATCTAAAACTCAAAATGAAGTCCTACACTCAAACCTATTGGAAATAAATTGCTAAAATAGTATCCTTTATCCTTGAGTACGTCCAAATAATCTACAGCTTCTGAAGTTCTTATAGGTATTATAAGATCTATATTTAATCTATAGGGTTTGTTTGCCGCCAATAAAAACTCGTTTCCAAAAGCGAAATTTATTCCGAAAAATGTTTTGTTAAGTGTTGGGTCATCTGAAATTACATACATAGTATTATAACCATAGAATGCTCTAATTGCAGGTCGATATTTGTTTTTATAGGTCTTCGAAAGAGGATATACACTAGTACCAAATCCTCCCACCAGCTCTTCCCTATTGTAACCAATAAATCCTTCGATAGAAAAATAAGATATAGGAAAATAAGCTGTGCGTAACCCAAAACATCCGTAATTCAAACCATATCCAATACCAACATCAAAAAGCTTATTGGTTCTTTCTTGTGCAGATATTGTTATTGACAATAGCAAAAAAGAAATAATTGTTATGATTCCTTTTTTAAAATAAGTTTTAATTTCTGCCTTTTGTTTACGCATGCTACATATTAAATTTACCGTAATCTAGTAATTACTTGTATAAAAATATGTTCTATTACCATATCCAAGTACATTACAATTATTCAAAATTTATCTATCCTACAAACCCTGCTCCTGCAATTGCCACTCCAATTCCTAATAGTGCCGACATTAAAATTATTGGAATAATTGCTTTTTTATCTTTTGGGAAAACTATTAAAAGTACAGGAATTATTGCTAGTTCCCCAATAATCAACCCTTTTAACCATGGTTCTATATTCCAATCAACGAAAGGAATTATTAAGCCTAGAACTACTCAGTGAGTAAAAGCCGATAGGTTTGCAAACTTATCAAGTTTTTGAATAAGCATTGGAATTACATCTATTATTCCTGCTACTATCCCGATGATTAATGCAATAAAAATGTCGTTCATAATATATGTTTTTGATTCCAGAATTCTAAAATACGAATAATTAGAGTATTGCAGGAGGAGAAGGATATATATTTTTAGAAGTATTTTTAATTGCTACATTCAACAAGTCAATCAATTCATTTTGGTCTTTAGACAAAGTGCCTTTTAAAGGCAGATTATTAGAAACATGATTGCTTCTGTAAATTACATTTTCAACATCTAAATTTTCAATAAACAATTTTAATTCTTCGAAAAGTTCAATAATTGTCTGCTGTTTATAATCTCCATTAAACCTGTTTTGAAAATGATCTAATCCATATGGTAAACTCAAAGTAAGTGTAGAAAGAAATTTTGGATTAACTTTATTAATAATCTCGGCAGATTTCAAAGCATGCTGTTTTGTATACTTTTTTCCTCCAAGTCCGTTAATTATCATAATTGAAGTATCAATACCAGCATCGTGAGCTTTATGTATTCCTTCAAGGGTTGAATTAAACGTTTCTCCCTTGTTTATAAGTTTAAGTAAATCATCATCACCGGTTTCAATCCCAATATAAAGTAGCTTTAATCCCAGGTTTCTTAATTCTTTAAGTTCATGTTCTGATTTATTTAAAATGTCCTTAGGTAAAGCATAAGATGATATTCGCTGTAGTTTACCAAACTGATTATTGATTTCATTAACAATAGGGATTAATTTATTGGCCGATAAAACAAATGCATTACCATCTGCCAAGAATATCTTCTTAACTCCTTTATAAACTTTTGACAGAGTTTCAATTTCTGGTTTTAAATCTTCCAAACTTCGTGCTCTGAATTTTTTAGAAATGTACATTTCGCAAAATGCACATTGATTCCACGAGCAACCCAAGGTTGCTTGCAGAATTGCGGATCGTGCTTCGCCCGGAGGGCGAAAAACCGGTTCATCGTATTTTATTGCAGGGAAAAACATAAGGATTCGAAATTAGCACTTTATAATCAATTCACAAAAAGTACAAGCTTGAATAAAATAATATATTATTGGTTATTTTTTTTCTCCTGAGATTATCCACTTTTTTGCTGCCTCATTAGTGCTGAATGGACGAACTTGAATATTTAAAACAGTCTGAGCAAGAAAAGGAAAAATTGATTTGCCAGGAGTATCAACTATAACGGCAAGTTTCAAATCGCGTATTTTTTTATTTTTTTTAATAAAGACTAATACTCTTCTAAAATCCAACATTTTCATCTCAATAGTTGCATTACAAAAGTCAGAAATAAGACCAAGACAATTATCTTTAGGTAAATTATTATCAATTATATATTCAAAAGAATTAATAATATAATCTGCATCAATTTTGCCATAAAATGTTCTTGTCATTATTCCTTTTCCGTTAATATCCTCATATGTATACTCTACCTTAGTCATAAATTAAAACTATTTTTCTAATACTTTGATTTCAATGTCAGCCAAACCTTTTTAACAGGATAATAGTATACTAAGTTAATAAACTTATAATAAAATTCAAATCGGTTTAAATCAATATTATATTTTAAACCTTTCATAGCGTTTTGACATCAAAGGAAAGAAATAGTAACTTAGTACTTTTTGAAATTAAATACTGAAAAATGAAAAAAGTACTATTAATACTTTTAATTTCTGCAATTTTTGCGTGCACAACAGAAAAGCAAGATCAACCAAAAGAAATAATACAAGACTCAGAACTTGTAAAACTCAACCTTAATCAAGCAAATAGACTTGCGCAATTGCCTTTACATTGTATGCAACAGGAGTTTCCATATAAATTAGGACAAACACTTGGTAATGAAAACGAATTAGGAGCTCCCAAAGAATTACATCCTGCTTTTTATGGTTGTTTCGACTGGCATTCTTCAGTTCATGGACACTGGATGTTAATCCGACTGCTTAAAACCTTTCCGGAATTAAATGAACGCGATTTAATTGAACAAAAACTTAAAGAAAATATATCAGCTGAAAATATTCAGTCGGAGCTTGAATATTTTAAAAGATCAACGGAAAAATCCTACGAAAGAACTTATGGCTGGGCATGGCTGCTAAAACTTGCCGAAGAATTAAATACATGGGACAATCCTTTGGCAAAGGAGCTGGAAAAAAACTTACAGCCATTAACTGATTTTATTGTTCAGAAATATATTGATTTCCTTCCCCGTTTATATTATCCGATAAGGGTTGGAGAACATACTAATACTGCCTTTGGACTTTCATTTGCCTGGGATTATGCAAATACCACAAAGAGTACTGAATTAAAAACATTAATTGAAAGCAGAGCTCGTGATTTCTATATAAATGACAAGCAATGCCCGCTCACATGGGAACCAAGTGGTTATGATTTCCTTTCACCGTGTTTTGAAGAAGCTGATCTGATGCGTCGTGTATTATCAAAAGATGAATTTAAAATCTGGCTGGGAGAATTTCTGCCTCAATTATCAGATAAAAATTTTGTTCTGGAAACAGCAATAGTTTCAGATAGAACCGATGGCAAATTAGTACATCTTGATGGATTGAATTTTAGTCGAGCCTGGTGCCTTTACGGTATAGCAAATGATTTTGAAGAATATAAACATTTAAACACTGTAGCCAATGAGCATATTAATTATTCTTTACCAAATGTTGTTGGTGATAGTTACGAAGGTGGACATTGGCTGGCATCATTTGCTATTTATGCACTCTCACAAGTTCCGGATTAATATATTAATCTTTAAATCGTTTTAAATCTGATTTTTTAAATGTCCATACGGGTGTTTCTAAATCACCTTCAAAATTCACTTTATACCATGGACTTAATTTCCTGTCATTCGGATTAGTCAGTATTTGAATATCCTGGGCAGGCATATAACTTTGTGCTAATAAAAATACTTTATTTTGATTTGAATCAATTGCCATATCAACCACAATAACCGCATGTCCGGGACTGCCACCCTGAATAAAAACATCGCCAATTTGGATATCATTAAGATTAACTGAAATCATTTCTTTAGATAATGAAAGAGTACCGGCATAGGCAAAAATGATATTCATATATTTTCTAAAACCAGAATATGTATTCGAAGGAGATGCCTGATCGGACCAATAGGTTTTATTCCCTTCCACTACTATTCTTTTTCCTTTCATCCATTCGGAGTAATCAACCCGAAAACCATTGGTAAAATTAAAATGTATTTTATTGTACTGATTTGATTTATAAAGATACTCTGCTTTCAATCTCATAACAGCATCGGCACATTGTTGCAGGTCTCTTTCGCCAACATCCATATCAACAACAGCTTTATAAACCCAAAAATTAGGTTTAATCAAACCATTGTAATATTTAACTTTAGAGCCATCAGGTTTTAACGGTAAGTTTCTAAGATAATAAGCAAAAGTACCAGGCTCTGAATTAATTCTATGATAAGTTTGAGGTGGATTAAATCGCTCTGAAATAGTATTCCCATTCTCATTTATCAGGCTATTATTTTCAGTTTGCCCGCATGCCATAAATATTAGCATAAGCGAAAAACATGTCAAAATTATTGATTTCATTACAATATTATCTTAAACTGCAAAATAACTTTCGAGTTCTTTTAATGTATCTGAACTTGTTTTTATATCGTGTATCATATTTCCTTTATCTAAAATAACAATTCGTTCGCAAACTTCAGTTACATGATTCAAATCGTGGCTCGAAATTAACATAGTAACGTTTTTTTCCTGTTGCAATTGTTTCAAAAGATTTTTTAACCTGATTTGTGTTGATGGGTCAAGACTTGCAAAAGGCTCATCGAGAACTAAAATTTCAGGATCGGTAATTAATGATGCAGCAATACCAACTTTTTGCTTATTTCCACGCGATAATTCTCTTATATATTTCTTTTTACCTAATATTTCTCCATTAAAAAAATCTCCAAACTGATCTAAGAATTTCTTTACATCCCCTTTCGATAAATTATTTACGCTGGCTATAAAATCAAAATATTCTTCAGGAGTCAGGAAATCAATTAAAAAACCTTCATCTATATAAGACCCTGTATATGATTTCCAATCGGTAGTTTTTTTAACATCAATTCCTTGTGAATATATTTCACCTTTATTAGCCTTAATTAAGTCAAGTATTAATCTAAAAAAAGTGGTTTTCCCCGCTCCATTATTCCCTACTAAACCAAAACTTTCTCCTTTTTCAACTTTTAATTCGGGAATATTTAAAACTACTGTTCCGTTATATGCTTTTGCTAAATTTTTAACTTCAATCATGATTATATCTTTTTAAATCTTGTGTGCAAATTTTATAATTCTCTGAAACCTTCTGCAATAAGGTGTTTTTTCTGCTCAAAACGTTTAACAACAATTTTCATTAATGTCTTGTGAAAAGCCAAACTTACAATACCAATAAATCCTATTGCTCCAATTCCCCAATGTGGAATACCAAGCAAATTAAACGGTACCCAAATTAATATCGGTAATAAAAAGAAAGGTAATATCATTATCCAATTTGATGCTCCCAGTCCCTGGTAATTAAATACAGAGCTTTTTGCCATATCCATTCGTTTTCGGCTACTGCTCGAAAAATACATTAATAAAAACGATAAAAATCCCAAATTAAAAAGGAATGTAGCAGTATTAATTATCAACACCTTAGTGCCAAAATAAACATATGGTATAGTTAATATATAAGAAATAATTACTGTTGAGATAATCATTATATATTTCGCACGAAAATGTTTTTGAAAATCAATATTATTTGCAATTATTCCGTCGAAATAATTACTTTCCCAGCTAAGCATATACTGTCCATAATTAAACATTATGCCACCTGTCATGAAAATCCCTACAAAAATTAAAAATCCCAGTCCTTGCATATCTTCATTAGGGTAAAACAATAAACCATATAAAAGAAACAGCGGACTCATATTAATAATAGAACGACTTCGTTTATTTCTCCAAATCAATTTTAACTCCAGTAATATCATTTCGCCTAAATCACCAAATGAATCGAAATACTTTATTCTGGATAAGGAATCAACTTTTCTTTGTTTTTTTACATTAACATCCTCGATTGTCATTCGTGATTTCAGATAAGAATAATTAATTCCGTATACCAAAATCAATACTAAAAATGGAATAATTATATAAAACGGATTGTTTGATAAGAAAACAAATATTTGAGATGACAAATCCGATAAAGCAATAATATCAAACTTATCTAGAACCATTGTTGTAACAATAATTAAAGCAAAGATTCCGATAATAGCAGGTTTATCAATGAATCTTCTTTTCAGATAATGCAATAAAAAACTATTATTTAATATAAGTATTAACATTACTATTATCCACGAAAGTGCAATATTCCCTGAATAATCTACCACAATAACTTTGAGAGTAAATGGAATAAATACCAGTAAAGGCAATACATTAAAAATATTTAAGCTTGATTTTAAAAGAATGAAGTTAATAATTTTCGATTTTTTTACCGGTAAATGCAAATACGATTCTATATTTATTACGGGCAAGCTGTACAGAAAAAATCGAACAAAAAGGTCAATACCTAAATAATATAGCAATCCACTGTTAAAAATAACAAAAGTATCTCCATCGGGATATATATCTTTTAATATTTCATCGATAAATAAACCCAGTAAGACCAGGTACGAAAACATAATTAGCAAAAGGAAACCAATAATAAAGTTTATTACCAGGCTCTTTTGCCAAAAGTTCGACCGGGTCATTTCTTTCCACTGATGAGATAATAACCATTTAAACATACTTTTTCAATTTTTAGTTTTTAAAATTAGTTGAAAAAGTAATCAAATTCTTACAATTGGGAATTATTTTTTTTTGAAATGTGTAATACCCGTTCCACGGCATATAGCCGTTGTACGGGAACGAGAACAATTTACTCTCAGAATATTACTTAAGTTTTGCACTTAATCAGCAATCTTACAAAGTAATGATTAGACAGGTATCTTATTTTTTCAAGTATTTTTCAAGCAAGCTAATTAAATTTTCTTCAGAAATTGGTTTTGCAATATAATCATCACAACCTGCTTTTAATGCCTTTTCCTTATCCCCGAACATAGCATAAGCTGTTTGGGCAATTACAGGTATATCAGATTTTATCTTTTTTATTTCCCGTGTAGCGGTATATCCATCCATTACAGGTAATTTAATGTCCATTAAAATTAAATCTATATCAGGATTTTTCTTAAACATTTCTATTGCCTGTTTACCATCTTTAGCAAGCAATTGTTTAATTTTTCTATTTGATAAAATTTCCTTTAAATAAATAGCACTATTTTTTTCGTCTTCCACAACAAGAATAGTAAAGTCAGCTAAATCACTTTCTGTTATATTTTCCTGTAATTTTGACACTTTCGTTTGTGTTGATGTTTTATATGGTATCGTAAAATAAAACTCAGCACCTTTATCCTTTTCGGATTCTACCCAAATTTTACCACCTATTTTCCCAACCAAACCTATACAAATGGCCAATCCTAAACCTGTTCCACCATATAACTCTGTCGTAATATTTTCTGCCTTAATAAAGCGATCAAATATTTTCTTATGGTATTTTTTAGCAATACCTATGCCTGAATCTTTAACATAAAATTCCAGTTCATTATTTTTTAAATGATACCCAAAATCTATTGATCCCTTTTCAGTAAATTTAAATGCATTACTTACTAAATTAAAAAGTATCTGTTTTAATTTTGATTGATCTGTTTTTATCGTTGCTTCTTTATCTGACAATCCTTTAAATACATTTAGTTTAAGATTTTTTTCCTTTGCCTTGAGTTCAAAAAATGAGAATGTTTCTGAAATAATTTTATTTACAGATATTTCTTCTTCAAATAAATCAATTTGACCTGTTTCAATTTTAGAAATATCTAAAATATCATTAACAATATTTAAAAGCTGTTTACTGCTATCAGCAATTATATTTGCATAATAATCATATTCTTCTTTATTTATATAATTTGCTTTTTTTAGAAGATCAGCAAACCCGATAATACCATTCATAGGTGTGCGAATTTCATGTGACATGTTCGTTAAAAATGCCGTTTTTAACCGGTCATTTTCTTCAGCTTTTTCTTTGGATTTAATTAGTTCTTCCTCAGTCTTCTTACGATCAATAGAAATGCTTATCTGATCAGAAACAAATTCAAGCATCTTCATATCTGATTCGTTAAATGCATTTTCGTCTGAGTAACTTTGAACAGCAAGAACACCGGTTACTTTTCCTTCAGTTTTAAGAGGCACTCCAAGCCATATTTCCGAATCTGTTCCGAAACGTTCAATATCTCCTGATTTTTCTAATTTCTTTAGTATTTCTTTAGTAGCAAACAGTGGTTCTTGAGTTTTTATTACGTAATAGGTTAATGTTTTTCCTGCCGGGAAAGTAGTAAATTCATCCTTTTCGTCGATGAAAAATGGTAATGAAATGGTATCGGTTTTATGGTCGTAAAGGGCGATATAAAAATTAGTGGTATCAATAATTGTTCCCAGTTCTTCTTGTATCAGACTAATTAATTTTTTAAGATTATCAGTTGTAATAACTGCATTGGAAATATTGTATAATACCTTTTGGATTTGTTCTGCACGTTTTTGTTCAGTTATATCCAGGCAAACGCCTACAATACCAATCGGTCTATTCTTATCATCTGTCATTAAGCTTGATGTCATAATGGACGGAAAGGATGAGTAGTCTTTTCTAATCCTTCGAAGTTCGCCCCGCCAGAAGCCCTTTTTCTTTATATCTTCCAATACTTTCGGGAAATTCCTCCTGTCATCAGGCGAATCCAGCATATTGGCCGGTTTTCCTGTCAAATCAGTAACCCGATAACCGTGCATTTCCGCCCAAGCCGGATTGACAAAAATAAACTCCCCATCCATATTTGCTACCGCTATCCCCTCTAACGACTGTTCAATAGCTTGATTGAGTTCCTTTAATTTCTGATCCGCCTGCTTACGCTCGGTAATATCCTGCCCTTGGACAATAATGGATAAAATCGTTTTACTGTCAGGCACATAGATAGGAGCCGAATTAGATAATAATATTTTAATGGAACCATCTTTATGCATAACAGGAATTTCTACTGTATTTAATCTTTCTCCTGATGTAGCCTTTCTGATATGAACCATTACTTCTTCAAATCGATCTTTAGGAAAAAGAAAATCAAGTTTTTTTCCAAGTACATTTTC
>JAUVUS010000079.1 GCA_030600865.1 Bacteroidales bacterium
CAATGCAATCTAGTGTATACTGATTTTGATTATAATTAATGGAAATGATGCTCACTAATCCTTCTTTCAATCCCTCATCCATAAAATTAAATTTGTATATTTTACTGAAAATGATCTTATTATAATATAATCACCCGTTCCTCCCACAAAATAATATTTTGCTCTGTACCAAATGCACAAAGGAACAAAGGATACAGGGTGAGGTATATATAATATTCCATAACACTTTTTTTTCACGGATATTCAATTTTTTGGAAAATAAAGTTTTCCAAAACACTTTGCCGGCTAAGGCCTTTTCCTCAGATGTTAATTCCTTATAGGGATGCTGTTGCAGGAAGTATTGGAGTGCATTTGTACGGACCAATGGGATCCTCTTATGGAAAAAATCCTTCTTTTGGCTTGCCCCACCGGAATGAATGCAGTATGCTGCCGTTTTGTCTTCCATGATCTTTATTTTAGTTCGACTAGCTACATGCAACCAAAACCAGTAATCGTAGACATACCACAGCTTTTCTTTTTTAACCAGTGGGATCAAATCAGCGATCAACTCTCGGCGAATACAAACCGTTAAGGTGTTGATAAAATTGCCCTTCATCAAATCCCAGAAAACCCATCCGGAATTAAACCGCCGCCGGACCGCTTCCACTGATTCTACGCCTTCTAAAAGCTTTGAATCTTTATCCACAGGAATGATATCGGTGGCTACCAGTCCAAATTCCGGATTAGCCTCCAAAAAATCTACTTGCTTTTGCAACTTGAGAGGATCTGTCCAATAATCATCGCCTTCACAGAAAGCAAGATATTTGCCTTTGCAGTTATTTAATGCATCGATTAAATTATTCATCATACCAATATTATGCTCCTGAAGAATAGCTTTAATTTTATCGGGATTTTCATTCTGATATTTATTAATTATTTTCTGATTATTATCCTGTGATGCATCATCAGCAATAACAATTTCATATTCAAAAGTAGTATTCTGCATCAAGAAAGATTCAATCGCTTGAGAAATATATTTTTCATGATTGTAAGTAATCGTGCATATACTTATAAGTAGATTATTTTTGTATTTTTTCTGCATATTGTATTAAATAAGTTTTTCTATCTTTCAAAACTTTTGCAGGAACTCCTATATAAATCTTCCATTTTTTCAAAGTTCTATTAACAAGTGTAAAAGCACCTGTTACAGCTCCTTCGGCAATTTTCAAATTAGGCATTACAATGGTATTTGCACCTAATTGCACATATTTTTCAATTCGCACAAGCCCTCCTGTTACCCTCCTAAATTGATCTGGCACCATTGGATTAATTAAACTATCACCTGAGAAATCATCTATCGCACTAAAAATGGTTGTTCTTGGTGATAATCCTGAAAAACTATCTATTTCTATGCCTTTCGAACCATAAAATGCTGAATAGGCTGAAACGTGAACGTAAGAACCTATTTTAATTTTACCACTTAATATGCAAAAATCATCGATCCTTACATTATTACCTATTTCAATTAATTCTGGATTATAAAAATTGGCAAATCTACTTATTAAACAATTATTACCAATATTTTTTACCCCCAAGTTATTAATCTCCATCTTTGAAAAAAAAGAATTTCTCATTTTAAAGTTTTAATATAATTTATTATTTTTCTAACACTGTTTATATCCAAGTCAGGATAAATCGGCAAACAAATCACTTTTTTTGCCACTTCTTCAGCAACTGGCAGATTTTCTGGTTTGGCAGATTTCAATCCTCTGTAAGTTGGGAATTGACTAATTAAAGGATAGAAATACCTTCGGCTATAGATTCCCTTTTCTTTTAGAATATTATAAAGCTCATCCCTGGTTTTACCGTATTGTTTTTCATCAATCAAAATTGGGAAATAAGCGTAATTATGCTTTACGTTGTCAATATCCCTTAAAAAACTTATGCCATCAATGTTTTTTAATAGGTTTCGGTAAGAATTGGTGATTTCGTTTAGTTTTTTGACTTGTTCATCAAAAGTTTTTAATTGAAGCAAGCCAAAAGCGGCTTGCAGTTCATTCATTTTAGCGTTTATCCCTGGTGCAATAACAGTTACTTCATCAGCAAAGCCGAAATTTTTTAGATAATCGATACGTTTTTTTGTTTTTTCGTCGTGGCAAATAATTGCTCCACCTTCAATGGTATTAAATGTTTTAGTAGCATGAAAACTAAGAACAGAAAGATTGCCAAAATTTAATATTGAATTATTGTTTTTCTTAACCCCAAAAGCATGTGCAGCGTCGTAAATAACTTTAAGTCCATAGATATCTGCAATTTCTTGTATACGTTCAACATTAGCAGGATTACCATAAACATGTACCGGAACAATTGCCGTAGTTTTAGGTGTAATTGCAGCCTCTATTTTTTCAGGGTCGAGATTACAATGGTTTTGTTCTATATCTACAAATACCGGTTTTATATTATTCCAGTGCAAAGCATGTGTTGTAGCAACAAAACTATATGGTGTTGTAATAACTTCGCCGGTAATTCTTAATACTTGTAGAGCAGATACTAAGGCTAAGGTTCCATTTACAAATAGTGATATATACTTTACACCTAAATATTCAACTAATTGTTTTTCAAATTCTCTATGAAATTTCCCTTCGTTTGTTATCCATTTTGATTCCCAAATATCTTTAAGATAAAGAATGAATTCATCTAAAGGAGGAAGGGATGGTTGGGTTACATATATATTCCTTTTCATATGCCTTTTTTGAAATTATCAGGTGTCGTTATGAAACCGGATCAATAATTATCACAAAAAACCGAAATTTTGAAGACTGAGGAGTGCTTTTAGGGGATATGGTAATGGCTTAAGCTATTATTGACAGTAAAGTTATTCATGTAAACATTTTATAAATAACCGGCGATAGCTATCGAATAAAGCAATACAGAAAAAGTTTTATTAGAGCCGGATCCTGTTCCAATAAAACATCATATAATTAATTTTTTTCAACTTTAAAGTGGTACACTTTTAGTGATAATTAACAATTCCTTCCATTTCATTTTATTTTTTTATACGTTTTGCTTTTCAATTTCATTGCAAGCCAAACAAAAAAAAATATAAAACCACAAGTACAGATTTTTATTACTAAATGAATTTTTGTATTTTCTAAGGGATAATAATAAAAAGGGATCACAAAAATCATTATTAAAACAGTTTTTTTCTTTGTTATTTATTACAAAAAAAAGCAATTATTTAAAGAAAATATAGAGAGATTAAAAATGCCTTCATAATTTATGCCTCGTAAGGTTTGTTTTTTTCTTTAAATAATTCAGAACAAAATCTTTTTCTTTTTTTCTTAAATTGAAATATATTAACGTAAGTAAAACAAGTATAAAAACAAACTTATAAAATATTATCATATCTTTTATTACTACAGATGCACTTATAAACAAAAAAGCCATTAATATTATAAGAATATTCTCTATCCTTACTTTTATTCCAATTTGTTTTCTTAAATAAATAGAATTAATTAATATATGCTGAGTACTTGCAACTACACCACCAAAACCAATAGCCCAAAGTCCATATCTTTTTATTAATAACAAGGGAATTATAACTATTAAAACATGTGCAATTATTGTTACAATAGAATGAACTTTTAATTTTACCATCCCTACAACAATTGCCGAAAAACTAAACTGAACACTCACCAGAAATTGAGCAATTACAAATATATAAAACACATCAGCTAAAGGCAAAAAAGTATCAGCATAAAGAATTCGAATAGCAATTTTACCAAATAGAATTGCAACTACTGAAAATAAAATCCCAGTTAATAAAATTATTCTCAAATAATCATTCAATGTCCTGTTTCTATCACCAATATTCATATTTTCAGACATCTTTGGAATATAATAAAAATTGGCTCCTTTACTAATTACCCCTAAATATTTAGTTAAACCAAATGACGCCTGAAATAAACCTAATACTGATATACTTGTATAACTGATTATTATGATTCTTCTTAAATATTCACTAAAAAGGTTTATAAATCCTAAAAAAAAACTAACTCCTCCAAAGGATAATATTTTTCTTGATATCTGTTCCTTGAAGTTTATCTTAATTAACCTGATCTTAACTATATTTTTACTATATCTCCAAAATAAAAATAGTAAGAAAAGAGAAGATATTATGACATTGACAAAAAAACCAGTTAAGTCAAAGAAATAAACTAATACTACGACAGTTATAAAGTTAAAAATGTTACTTATAATACGAATGATTACAACTTTTTCAACTAACTTAAATGCCTGGAATAGAGATCTGAAAACAGATGTTAAACTTGTACTAATGTAAGAAGCTGCAAATAAAGCATAGTGAAAAAAAATAACTTCAGGAGATAAAAATTTATTTTTTATTATATTTGAAAAAGCAAATAATAAGATAGTGAGAAATGTCGCTACAAAAAATACGATTACAAAAGAAAAATCAAAAACCTTTTGAACAGAGTCTTTATTATTATCTGAATTATATTCTGAAATGTATTTTATGGTAGGAGCAGCTAACCATACTCCTGCAAAAATATCTATAAAACTAAAAAAAGAACTCAAAAGACTAAATATGCCAAAACCTTCAGTTCCTATTGTAACTGCTAAGTATTTGTTTCTAACAATGGAAACAGCTACCATGGCTACTTCAGTAAAACCAATTAATGAAGCGCTTTTAACTAAATGCTTCAAATCAATTTATCCTTTTTTACAAATATTGTATTAATCATGGTGTCTGCGTAGGATATATATCCTTTGTCTTGCAAAAAAGAGATTATATCTTTTCTTTTAAGATTTTCTTTATATTTAGTGGAAAATATAACGGATTCACCTACGATTATGGATGGTGCTATTCTTTTAATATCAATAAAGTTCATTATTTGTTCTTTCTTTTGAATGACAACTTATTTATCACCCTGCGAATAAGTTCTTGAGTGCCTTCTCTGTATAGTCTCAAAATCCTATCAATGCGTTTCTCACTTTTCAAATGTTCATTCCAAGCCTTAGTTGAGACCTCCTTACTATATGAAGCAACTACATCTTTAGCCCAGAGGGGTACTGCCACTATTACATCCTCTACAACCACAATGTAATAGTTATTATTTTTAAGCATAAATTTTTCAATAATCTCTGTGATTGTCGGCCATTGATTGGTTTGATGAACACCCGGTGGTGGACAAAGAAATAAACGTGCATCGTCAATCAAAAGGAAGTGTTGAGTCTTACCCCCATTAATGATTTCAAGTTCAGAAAGAATAGGGCATTCATCGTTTTGACCGTAAGTTTCACCGCCAGACCAATGAGCGTCAAGCCAAAAGAGTGCTGGATCTTTTAGATTGGGCACAATTTCTTTTAGAGCTATTCTAGAGTCACCAAATATTAAATTCACGTTACTTAATATTCTAAGTCTTTCATCAGCTTGCTCATAAAGTGATTCCGATAACTCCATTGTTATAACATGCTTGAATTTAGAAGCCGCCCAATAAGCAGTTTCACCTTCACATGTGCCACTCTCAACAAAACATGATATGTTGAACTGTTCCTTTAAGCGAAGCACCAAGTTGTAAGGTGGACCATGTCTTACTATTCCCATAAATACTCCTTTTGCATTATATTAACTTATCTATAACTTTTTAATATTTTGAGTTTAAACCATTTTTTATGCGTTTAAAATTATAAAAATGAATAAGCTATCTGCTGCTATGAAGGGCAGCGAAATAGTAGTCAGGTGGAACGCATTGTTAGGCGTGAAATAACTTTTTTAATTGTAGTGAGAGGATTTACGCATAATTGATGAAAAATATACAAAAGCTTTTTCATTTTAATATAGCTAAGAAACAAAAGCTTTTCCATTTTAGTATAGTTACAAGGATATTTTTGAAGTATCGTTGGTAACTGCTGAATTCTAGATTGCTTAAACTTAATACCGTGCCAAGGCAAAATTTGACTTCCATGCAGAAACACCTTGCCATCATAGCCGGAAAATAAATAAGTAATACCATCTAATGATTTTCGAAGAGTAGTGGGTGAGTTGTCTTCGATTTGAAATAATGGGAAATATTCTGATCTTACAAAAAACGCATTAAACGGAAGAACTGATACTAATTCATATCCTTTTTCTTTACCCAGTTCCACCAATGCTAAAAGACTTGCACCTTGATTCACAGAAGGGTCTGCCACCTGAACAAATCTAATCTCTGTTGGTATTGTTGGGTTAAACTCAATACACACTAATTTAGGATTGTATTTTGATATAGCATTCCATATATGGTAATCATTGCCATCTACATCTATCGATAGAAAATCAAAATTTTCTGGGATGGGAGTATCTTTTAATATTTCATCAAGGTTATCAATATCAGAAAACCCAACAAATGTATTTATAGCAATGACATTCTCATATTCGGAGTAATTTTTACTTAGTTCTTCATATTTTCTTTTTGAGCCTTCTATTAGAATTGCAAAGTAACCTGACTGCTCAATGAGGTTTCTCACATTGCTTAAGAAAATCCCATCCCATGCTCCAAACTCCACACACCACTTATCATTTTCAGGCAGAATGTTAAGTATCTTCTTGATTATTCCATCTTCCCCCGTTTGTGAATAAACATTGTCTTTGAACTCCAAAAGCCATTCCGGTGCAGGTTCCATTATTTACACTCCTTACCTTATTATATTTGTAATTAACGCCTATTAATGTCATATTATTATCCATTCTTTTGGGTATAAATCCTCAAGCTTAATTGTTGCATTTGCTGCAGGATCTCTAAACCATATTTTAGGAGCAATAACTATCTTATCAGGATTTTTATTTAACCATGCTCCCCACCAACTAAATGTGCTGTTAGCAATAATATTATGTTTACATAAACTCATTAATCTTAAATCTTCATAATCTTTTCCTTCCTTTTTATGATTTTGTGATACAAAAGCTATCTGGGTAGGAAAATTTATATTTTTCTTTGCCCAATCAATATCATCAGCAAATACAAAAAAGCGAAAGTTTAAACTTTTATTTAAAAAATATTTTACTGCAATATTATAATATTCAAGAGAACTGTATCCATGCAGATTCACTCCTTTAGTGCTAACTTTTTCCCCAATAGCAGAAATCCCATGAAGTCTCCTTATATGGATACTTACAGAATTTGATCTTTCTATCTCATTAGCAATTTTCAAATTAATACCATCAAGAGATTCTCGGACAGTAAATTCATTACAAATAATATCTCTTATATCCTTAAAATACTTCTCACTTGCCCAGTAACCAACTAAATACGCATTTTTTTTTAACTTAATGTTATATATGTTTTGATTAAAATTTAAACTTCTTTCGATGATGTGTAAACATCCAGAACACAGATGATAAATCTTTAAAAAATCAAATGAATAATTATATTTTACTTTACGTTGTGTAAATCTTAACACACGTTCTATAAATCTTATCACTTTTCTACAAAATTGACCTTTCTTTTGTAAAAGATGGATTTCTTTACGTGATACTAAATTTTCTTCAATATTAAAATGCCTAAGACTATATACCCGTATGTATGGATCATCCTCGAAACCAGTTATATTATCTAGCTTTAATTTCATATCATTTACCAAAGCAATACGTCTGGCGAACGCATATTGAAAAAGCTGATTGCCTAGTCCTCCCGTCAGTTTTACAATAATCATATTTTATTTCCCCTTTTTAATTTGTTGTTCTATCCATACATATGTTTTCCTCAATCCATCTTTTAGGGAATAATCTGGTTCCCATCCTATCATTTTTTTAATCAGTGCATTATCTGAATTCCTGCCTAGTACACCTAATGGACCTGGAATATGTTTTATGGATAATTTTTTATCAGCAATATCCATAACCATTTCCGCTAATTGATTAATTGTGATCATCTCTTTGGAGCCAATATTCACAGGTCCTATAAAATCCGAATTCATCAATCTTATAACGCCCTCCAAACATTCATCAATATATAAGAATGAACGTGTTTGTTTTCCATCACCCCACATTTCAATTTCACCACCTTCTTCCGCCATAGCGACTTTCCTACAAAATGCCGCAGGAGCTTTTTCACGTCCGTCATTCCACGATCCCTCCGGGCCGAAAATATTATGAAAACGGGCTAGTCGTACATCCAAACCATAGTTACGATGAAAAGCAAGATACATTCTTTCACTAAATAATTTTTCCCAACCATATTCACTATCTGGATTTGCAGGATATACTGTATCTTCTGAAGTTTTTGGATTATCTGGATCCTTCTGATTGTACTCAGGATATATACAAGCAGAAGATGAGTAAAATATTTTTTTAGCACTTCTCTTCCAACAAGCTTCTAGAACATTCAAATTAATTAATGCTGAATTATGCATTATTTCAGCGTCATTGTCACCAGTGAATACGAACCCTGCTCCACCCATATCAGCTGCTAACTGATAGACTTCATCAAAACCTCTATCTACAACTTTTCTAACAATATCTTGCTCTCTTAAATCACCAATAATAAAATCATCTGCTTTAGTTAATGAATATGGTGGATATTTTAAATCAACC
>JAUVUS010000150.1 GCA_030600865.1 Bacteroidales bacterium
CTCTGTTTAAAGTTCAAAGTTTAGTGGGAATACGTTAAATTTGTAAAAATATTTAACTATGCGAAAAATATTTATTATATCTTTTTTACTTCTTGTATTTTTGATTAGTTGTAAGCAACAACCAGAAATCCAAAAAATAAAAATCGCCACACTTAAAGGGCCATCAGCCATGGGAATGGTAAAAATGATTGACAGCTTAAATAATACTCCCAATGCAAATATTGAAATAACAATATATAATGAACCTATACAAGTTCGGAAATTAATGCTTGAAAATGAAGTTGATTTTGCAATACTACCCACAACCATGGGAGCTATACTTTATAATAAAAATGTACATTATCAATTAGCAGCAATTACGGTTTGGGGAACTTTATATTTATTTGGAAATGATACAAGCATTCAAAGCTGGGATGATTTAAGAGGAAAAAGAATTCACTTAATGGCAAAAGGAATGACTCCCGACGTTCTTTTTAGACATCTATTAATTAAAAATGGGATTGATCCGGAAAAAGATATCGAATTAGATTACTCCTTTCCTACTCATGTTGATTTGGCAAATGCCGTTGCTGCCGGGCAAGCTGATTTAGGAGTAATTTCAGAGCCATTGGTTAGTTTGGTTATGCAAAAAAACAAAGAGGTTTATCCCATTTTTGATCTAAACAAAGAATGGCAAAAGGTAAATAGCAATATTCCAATTGCTCAAACTGCATTGCTTGTTAAAACTAATTTTGCAAAAAGCAAACCCGATAAGTTGCAGGAAATATTGAAAAGCTACAAACAATCAACAAACTGGGTAAATAAAAACAAAGATGAAGCTGCTAAATTAATTGTTAAATATGGTATTCTGCCCAATATTAAAGTAGCAAAATCTTCTATTCCCCGTTCTAATCTTAATTTTGAAGAAGCCAACAAAATTAAAAATCAAATAAATGAATATTTGAAAATCTTTTTTGAAATGAATCCTGATATTGTCGGTGGTAAAATTCCTGATAATAATTTTTATCTTTATTAATAAAGAATCATAAATATTTCTTAAATTTAGTCTGTATTATAATATTTTATTCAAATTAGCGTATACATTTAAGGTTTTAAATTAAAATAACATGAGTTCATCAATAAAATACGATTGGAGTAAAAAAAGCATTTTAATTGCTGATGATGAAATACATAATTATGTAATCATTGAGATGGCATTGAGAAAAACCAAGATTAAAATTTTTCATGCTGAGAATGGCGAAGAAGCTGTTAGCATCTTCAAAGAAAATCCTGATATTGATGTTATTTTAATGGATATCAGAATGCCGGAAATGGGGGGATTAGAAGCTACAAAATTCATACGAAGTGTTAACAGAAATATTCCGATTATTGCTTTTACAGCTTTTGCTTTATCTGATGATGAAGCCATAGCAATGGAATTTGGCTGTGATGATTATATTTCTAAACCCGTTAGGCCTGATTTCCTGCTTAAAAAAATTAACGAGCATTTGACCAAATAATTTCTTAAAAATTATTTATTCCCTATGCACACCTAAGTTTTTCTAAATTCCGAATTTATTTGTAATTTTCGATCAAATTATAATTCTTTCGAATGAAAAATGCTTTTTCTAAAACCAGAATAATATCTCTTATATCAATACTGATATTAATTGGTTTATGGAAAGTAGCTTCTGTACTTTATAATTCTGAGTTAATTTTACCTTCGCCGGAATCCACTGTTATTGCAACCTTTAAATTAATTATTTCGAAAAACTTTATTGTAATCGTAGGTGCTACAGTTCTTCGTGGAATAATCGGATTTATAATATCTTTTATTCTGGGAGTGTCGTTAGGAGTTTTGGCCGGCATTAACAGATCATTCAATGCTTTTTTAAAACCAATTCTTGTTACCATCCGTTCAATTCCGGTAATTTCTTTAATCCTTTTGGCTTTAATTTGGTTCAAGGTTGATCTGGTTGCTGTCTTTATTGCATTTTTAACCATGTTTCCGTTTATCTGTACCAATGTCATTGACGGAATAAAAAATGTTGATCATGATTTAATTGAGATGTCTCGTATTTATAAAGTTAATCAGCTTAAAATTGTAAAAGAAGTTTATTTGCCGGCTATAACGCCTTTTATTTTTTCGGGAGCATCCAGTGCTATGGGATTTGGATGGAGGGCAATAATTATTGGTGAAGTTTTGAGTCAGCCTAAATTTGGAATTGGTACTTTAATGCAAACAGCACAAACCTATTTAATTGTAAATGAAGTTATAGCATGGACTATTATTGCTGTTATTATAAGTTATTTATTTGAAATAATTATTCGTAGAATAGAAAAACTAATTGTTATCTGGAAGTAAACATGGCACTTAAAATTGAAAATCTATATAAATCATTTCAGGATATAAATCTTTTTCAGGATTTCGATATTGAGTTTCAGGAAAATACTATTAGTTGTATTCTGGGCCCTTCGGGTTGCGGAAAAACTACTTTATTAAATATGATCAGTGATACAATAAAGGCAGATTCAGGAAAATTTTCAGGATTCAACGATAAAATAATTTCTTATATTTTTCAGGAACCCAGACTTCTTCCCTGGAAAACAGTAAAAGAAAATATTGCTTTTGTTTTACAAGATTTATATTCAAAAAAAGAAAAAGATTTGATAGCTGCAAAATACATTCGATTAGTTGAACTTGAAGATTTTGCTGACTATTATCCTTCGAAGTTAAGTGGCGGGATGAAACAACGTGTCGCTATTGTGCGTGCCTTTTCGTATCCATCCAATTTAATCTTAATGGACGAACCTCTTAAGGCTCTTGATTTAAAACTAAAACTCAACCTGATAAAAGCTTTTCGCCAAATATGGCAAAGCGATAAACGTACCGTAATTTTTGTTACACACGACATTGATGAAGCATTACTACTTGGAAATGATATATATGTTTTTAGCAAAGCTCCTGTAAAAATTAAAGAAAAGTTTACTATCAATAACAAAGTCAGAACACTAAATAACCCTGAAATTATTGAATTAAAGAACAAGATTTGGGATGTGATGGAATGAAAAGGGTTTGGGTTTGGGTTTGAGTTTGGGATTTAAATTAATAAATCAACTCTTCTATTTCAGTTTTGTCCTTCTCCAATTGTATTTTAAGGCTCTCTGTATCATTTAGCTGTAACTCATCACGCATTCTTTTATGAAAAGTTATTGTTGCATACTTAGCCTTCAGAATAAAATTTGAATCATAGTCGAATAAATGAACCTGAACACCTGGTTGGTTTGTATCTGAAAATATTTTAATATTCAACATGCCGCGATATCTATCATCTTCACAATTTAGACTAATGGCATAAACACCTTCCTGTGGAATAAGTTTTACATTTTCTTCAATAATCATCTCTAAAGTAGAAAAACCTACTTGCTTACATTTTGGATGTCCATTTTTCAACTCGCCGGTCATAATAAAAAAATGATCAAGGTAAGCATTAGCTCTTTGAATCCGGCCTTCCAACAATGCTTTTCTTGTGATAGTTGAACTTACAGTTTCGTTTTCTATATCTTGTTGAGGGATTTCTTCAACCTGAAAATCATGTGTTTTAGTTAATTCGTAAAGGTAAGAATAATCACCTTCGCGATTATGCCCAAAATGATGATTAAATCCAACAATAATAATCTTTGCATAAAGCTTTCCGAGCAGAATATTTTCTACAAACTCCTTTGAAGTTGTTTCTGCAAATTCTCTGGTAAAATTTATTATAACAAGATGGTCTAATCCTGTTTTTTCAAGAAGCTGAATTTTTTCTCTTTGCGTATTAATCAGTTTTAAATCTTTACCAGCTGTATCAGGGTATAATACTATTCGCGGATGCGGATGAAAAGTAATTAAAACAGACTCTCCCTGAATGTTTTTCGCCAAAGAACTGAGCCTGTTAATTATAACCTTATGGCCAAAATGAACTCCATCGAAAGTACCAGTGGTTACAACAGCATTCTTTATCTTGCCTAAACTCTCAAAATCTCTGTGAATTTGCATTTACAATAATTAATGATTTGAGATTAGTGATTAGTTTTTTAATTAAAAACCCACTATTCACAATTAATCAACTTTCTAATCCTCTTTTTGTTTTACAAAATAGGCAACCTTTTCAAGCGAAGTAATCATGTCATATTCCTCTAAATGTACATTAGGCGAAACGTTTAAGGGTGTTGATGTATAATTAAGAATTCCTTTTACCCCAGCCATTATAAGTGTTTCTGTAACAGCAGCAGCATCTTCCGGAGGAACAGTAAGTATTCCGATAGAAATATCTTGCTCCTTAATTACTCTATTTAATTCACTCATTGGATAACATTTAACACCCGAAATAACACGATTTGATTTTTCCGGGTCAGTGTCAAATGTAGCTGCAATTTTAAGTTTTGTTCTTTTTCCTTTAAAATAAGTTGCAATGGCACGTCCTAAATTACCTATTCCAATAATTGCAGCATTTAATCCCTCTTCAGTATCAATTATTTCTCCTATAACATCAATAAGAGCTTTTACATCATAACCTTTTTTTAATGTAGTCGAGTATCCGATTAACATTATATCCCTGCGTACCTGAACTGCCGTTATATTGTGCAAATTAGCCAACTCGTGTGAATAAATGTGTGTTTTACCCTTAGCCAGACAATTCAGTAATGTCCTTCTATATTCACTTAATCTTCCTATTGTTTTTTCTGGAAGTTTGTTCATAATATTTTGAATTATTTTAATTTGTTAATTTACAAAAAAAAATTACATTGGCAATATTACAGTAAAAACTGAACCCTCACCAACTTTACTATCAATATTAATTTCGCCATTATATAAATCTACAACACGTTTAACTATTGACAAACCTAATCCGCTACCGGTAATATGTTTTGTTTGTTCGTTTTTAACCCTGAAAAACTCATCAAATAATTTATCAGTTTCTTCCTGCGACAAACCTATTCCGGTATCTTTAACAATAATATATATATTATCGTTAGCAGATTTTAATGAAACTAGAACCTCACCACCATCATTATTGTATTTTACCGCATTAGATATCAGATTGTTAAATATTATTTCTATATCACCGGGATCTGCGTTTAGTTTTATATTTTCCTCATCTAAAAGTTTAATCTGCACATCTTTTTGTATCGCATTAGGATTCATCGCTTCTATTGAAAGCTGAGCTATTTCGTCCAATATTATTGTTCTGAATTTTTCAGTTTTCTTTTCAAAATTAATTTTAGTTAAATCAAGTAAATCCATAATCAAATTGCGCATGCCTTTAATCCTTTTCAAAGATCTATCAATCATCTGCTCATAGTCTGCAATATTTTCGCCTGCATCTTTATCTTGCATTAAACGTAAATATCCTTCAATTGCATTTAATGGCGCTTTAAGTTCATGCGATAAAACAGATAAAAATTGATATCGAATTTCCTTTCCTTCCTTTTTCATCTTTTTGGTCATGCCACGAAGGAAAAGATGTTTCGTTGCGTTTTCAAGAGATGACTTTAACTCTTGAGGAGTAAATGGTTTTGGTATAAAATCGTAAGCACCATTATTTGTCGCTTTTACAGCAAGCTCCAATGAAGCGTAAGATGTTATCATCATTACCAGAATTTCGGGTTTGTTTTCATTAATAAATTCCAAAACGTCTGTCCCTTGTATTCCGGGCAATTTATTGTCTAGTAAAACAATCTCAATATGATCTGATTTAATTTTTTCTATCGCTTCTTCTCCTGTCTCAACCTCAATTATATTAAAACCAATATCAGCATCCATAAATGGATAACTAACTGTAAAATTATTTAATATCCGGCTCACCCCGGAACGTATTCCGGGTTCATCGTCAACCACCATTACATTTAAATTCTTCATCGAATACTAATTTTATTATGCTTTGTTCTTGAAAAAAAATGATTTATAAACTGAATATTTATTTTAACAAGAATTGTTGGAAAAATGGAATATTGGATTATTGGATAAAGATTCATTCCATCGTTCCATTATTCCATCATTCCAATGCTTAAATTTTGATATTATTTTCATGCAATTCTTAGAATTATTTTTTATTATAGTTTAAGTAACTTATTAATCTCCTTATGTAATTGATCTTTCCTAATTCCTTTTTCCAGGTATAAATCTGCTTTGATCCATTGTTTATCAGAGCTTGAACTTACTCCAAACGAAATCCCTGTTTCTGATGCTACTGCAGTAGCTAAAATTATAGGGACATCCGGATGTTTTCGTTTCATCTTATAACATAAAATAAAACCACTATCATCTCTTTCCATCATTAAATCAAAAATCGCAAGATCAGGTTTTGTATTTTTAATTAATATTTCAGCTTCTTTTTGGCTTTCAGCCTTAACTACATCAAAACCAAAGCTTTTTACATAAAGTTCCATTTGAAACAAGTAGTCCAAATCGTCATCTGCTATTAATATAAGTTTTTTATTATCTGTCATAATTAATGATTTCAAATTACACAAATCTTGGAATTGATATTTTAAATTCAGTCCCTGTTGAACCCTTTTCATGATCGTTATTTGAATACACTGTTATTTTCCCTTTATGCATTTTTACTATTCCATAAGCTGTA
>JAUVUS010000377.1 GCA_030600865.1 Bacteroidales bacterium
CCTGTCTCGTCAACACTATCATAAATTTCTTTTATCGGTTTTAAATCCGTTAAAACAGATTGAATTGTTTCGTGCTCGCTGTGCGGAGCTAATAATTCAATTAATTTATCTAACGAAGATTTCTGATGCAATATTACTTTTACTAAGTCAGGGTTGTTGTATACTGTTTCAGAAATATTACAAGAAATATACATTGCCTCAATCCAAGTTCCAGCCAATACTAATAAAGATAAATCTTCTTTATTATTTTTAACAAGATATTCGTAGGTATCATAAAAAGATCCTGTAATTAAATCAATCAGCACATCCTTATTATCAATATTAGCTTCTACTTCATCAATAAATTTTACTGAAAAAGCACCTGTAATACCAAGTTCCACAACTAAATTCTCAGACGCTTCCATATAATTCATTACATCTTGTTTCATATTATATGTACTTGCGTAACTTAAATCTGCACTATACACCCCAAGGTTAATTGCCTGATCTTTATCGGTAAAATATTTATCTACATTACTTGTTTCATTTGCTAAACCAACAATATAGCTTGCCTCTATTTTATTAATCATTTCGGTAACCTCAAAGGCTGTTGGAAGCGGATAAACAATTTCTCTCACTTTTTGTTCTATTTCTTCCTTATCAAGCTTAGCTTCAGGTGAAGTTTCGTCAACAGGCTCACCTTTTTTGCCACCTGAACAATTCACAAGTGAAACAATTAGCATACCTGATAATAAAACAAATGCTGTTTTTCTGATAAAAGATTTTAATGTTTTCATTGATAATTATTTTTAATTCTTTGATTTTTAATTATTTATCTAGTTAGAGCGATTTTAACTTACATGTAATTTACGGTTTTTTTATATATTTTCAATTTCAAAATTAGAATAATTTTCTATATCCAAATCCCCAAAGCTCTATTCTTTTTGCCAAATACCCAAATAACAAGGTCGAAAAGAAAGTAATAGAACCATATACCACTGATACCATAGCCATATCATAATTGTTAAGCAGGCTTTCTGCAACATAAATTCCTACTATGCTATTTTTTAATCCAACTTCAATACTTATTGTAAAATTGTTTTTCCCACCTAATCTTAAATACTTTGAGATTAAGTAAACAACAAGCATTGATATAAAGTTCAATAATAGAGCCCATGGAACTATGTATAAATAATCATAAATTCCATTCTGGGAACTGTTGTCATTAAAAAAAATCATAACAATAAAAACCGAAAACAATATCATTGGTAAAATTACCCTTAAGGATTTCTGAGCTTTTATAGCAAACTGAAAAAAGTAATACCTAATTGACATTCCAATTAATATAGGGATAATTATAGTTAATAATATATTTAAAACAGTATTGTATACGTTCAAATGAATACTTCTTTCAACTCCAATAAACAATATCATTCCTAGTTTTACTATTAATGGTAATGTTACCAAAATAATTAAGCTATTAATTGCTGTTAAAGAAATTGAAAGAGCTAAATTTCCTTTTAGCAAATGGGTAATTACATTTGTTGCAGAACCACCGGCACATGCAGTTATTAATATAAACCCAACTTTAATAACCGGGTTTAAATTAGTAAACCCAAAAAGTAAAAATGCAACTAATGGTAGTATAAAGACCTGGCTAATAATTCCTGTTAGCACAGGTTTAGGGTAACGTATTACATTACTAAAATCTCTTTTATCAAGAGATAGTCCCATTCCCATCATTATAATAGACAAGGATAGTGGTAAAAGATATGTTGAAAAAAAAGATTGCATTTTTACGAAGTTAAACAAGAAAGACAAAATTATAAAATTCTTATATCCCAAATTCAAAAAAAAGAAAAGTAATTTAATTTTTATAATTTTAAAACTGTTTTAAAATAAAAGTGTTATTACCAGATTATACTTAAATTAAACTTTTTAAATAATTACTTAGTCTAACATGAAATTATGGACCTTATTTATACTTAATTCTTATAATCATGAAAAAACAAAATCTCAACTTCAAGATTTTTATAGCAATTATTTTAGTTTTTAATCTTCTGGTTACTTCTAACTCTTATTCTCAAACAATAATTCCAACTCCGGAAAGTCATTTTGGTTTTGTTCCCGGAACAGACCGAATGTTATTCAATTACGAAGATCTTATTTCGTATTTAGAAAAACTTGATCACATTTCGCCAAAGATGAAAATGGAAAAGATTGGAGTATCTCCAATGGGAAAACCAATGTATGCCGCATTTATTTCATCAGAGGAAAATATTAGTAATTTGAATAAGCTTAAAGAAATAAATAAAGAACTGGCATAAAACTATCAATTACCAGACGAGCAACGAAATAATTATATAAAAGACGGTAAAGCATTTTTTCTATTTACCTTATCGATGCATTCAAATGAAGTTGGCCCTTCGCAAGCTTTACCATTAATTGCATATGAATTATTAACTACAAAAGACGAGAAAATAACTTCATGGTTAGATGATGTAGTTTATATGGTTGTTCCAAATCACAATCCTGATGGTATGGACATGGTTGTTGAACATTATAAAAAATATAAAGGCACTAAATATGAAGGTTCTTCAATGCCTGGATTATACCATAAATATGTTGGACATGATAATAATCGGGATTTTGTGGCATTAACACAAAGTGATACCAGAGCTATTTCAGATTTATTTAGTAAAGAGTGGTTTCCTCAAATCATGGTTGAAAAACATCAAATGGGATCAAGAGGTCCTCGTTATTTCATTTCACCACCTCATGACCCAATTGCAGAAAACATTGATGCCGGAATCTGGAACTGGATAAAAATATTTGGTTCAAGAACAATAACTAAAATGACAGAAGCAGGTTTAACAGGCATATCACAAAATTATTTATTTGACAATTACTGGCCAGGTGCTACAGAAACTTGTATTTGGAAAAATACAATTGGGATGTTATCTGAAGGTGCTAGTGTTAAATATGCAACCCCAATATATATTGAGCCAAATGAGTTAGGAGCTTATGGAAAAGGAATGGGCGAATACAAAATAAGTATAAATATGCCTGAGCCCTGGGAAGGTGGTTGGTGGAGATTAAGCGATTTAGTGCAATACGAAATTGAATCAACAAAAGCATACCTGGAAACAGCAGCTTTATATAAAGAAGAGATATTACAATTCAGAAATGATATGTGTAAAAAAGAGGTCGAAAAAGGTATTAATCAGCCTCCTTATTACTATGTTTTTCCAAAAAATCAGCATGATCAAAGCGAACTTGTAAACTTGGTTAATTTACTTAATGATCATGGTGTTTCGGTTTATAAGTTGGACAAGGATATCCAAATTAATAATACAAAATTTCATGCCGATGATATTATAGTTCCTCTGGCTCAACCATTCAGAGCTTTTATAAAAGAGATGTTAGAATCACAAATTTTCCCGACCCGACATTATACGCCGGGTGGTGAACTGATTAATC
>JAUVUS010000365.1 GCA_030600865.1 Bacteroidales bacterium
ATCAATAGCCGAAATAGAAGGAATAGAAATTGGTCCCGGTGGTAATCCATAACGCTTATAAGTGTTATATGGCGAATCAATCTGTTTATGAATATTCAAAACTCTTTTAATAGAAAAATCACCAAGAGCAAATTTCAATGTTGGATCGGCCTGTAAATGCATTCTCCTGCGTAAACGATTAATATAAACTCCTGCAACTCTTGGCATTTCTTTGCTATAATAAGTTTCTTCATCAACTATAGAAGCTAGAGTTGTTACTTCTTCGGGAGTTAAATTTAAAATCGCAGCTTTCTTTTTTCTCTCATCGTTCCAGAATCTTTGGTATTCTCTGTACATCCGGTCAATAAATTTTTCAGCTGAGGTATTCCACCAAAACTCGTAAGTGTTTGGTAAAAAAATACAAGTAAAAGTTTCTTGTATTAATCCATATTCTACAATTAAAGAATCATTATAAAGCAATTTTATTAGAGCTAGCGAATCAGGTTCAATTTGTTTTGAAATCTTTCCGGCTAATTGTTCTCTTGTTCTTATACTGTTAAAGACAACCTTAACAGGATCTTGAAATCCTGAACGTAATTTATCGATAAGATCATTATTATTCATTAAACTATCGAGCCTGTATCTGCCAGGGTACACATGATTTGGATAATTCTTCTTTTCTGCCAACCATTTAAAAGAACGAATATCTTTAAGTATACTATCCTTTTCTAAAATTTGAATAACATCATTAAAATCAGAACCAGTTGAAATGTATAAATAATATGAATTCCCGTTAATATTGGGTTTATATATTTTTTTGTATGTAATAGAAGCAATTGAAATTGCAACAATAATTATTAAAATCGCAAAAGGAATGATATATTTACGTATGAAATGCTTTTTCATATTAAAATTACTTTTTTAAAATAAATTACGAACAAAAGTATTACTATTTTGTTTTCTTTACTTTATAAAAATCGCATTATTATGTATAATTTTAAACATTCAGTCAATCTTTTTGCAATTATTTATAAATTAGTTGTAAATTAGTATTGATTTTTACTTTATTTGGTAGATTTTCTTTAAATTGGGTTAAAATTTTAGATTAGGATATTTGAATATGAAAGATTTAATAATAAAGGGTACAGAAAAAACCCCTTCCGTTGCATTAAATAATAATGGTGTTTTAAAAATCGAGGGGCGTTCTATACCGGAAGATGCTGCTAAATTCTTCAGGCCTCTTCTCGATTGGACCAAAGATTTTACTGCAGGCGAAATACGTGTTGATATTAAACTTGAATATTTTAATACTAGCTCATCCAAATTTATTTTGGAAATGTTAAGACTTCTTGAAAATAACCCTGACAATAATAATATTCTTGTAAACTGGTTTTATGAAGAAGGAGATTTAGATGTTTTAGAATCCGGACAGTATTTTGAATCTATTATTGGAATACCTTTCAAATACATTGAATACGAAGAGCTTTAATTCATTCGTATTTAGCCTTTTTGGGCCATAACTATCTACTTATAAATACTTTGCTTATGAAAAAAATTGTTGTTTTTCTTTTATTAACAGCACTTATAAGAGTATTATTTACTCAAAAAAACAGATACCATAATCCATTAAGAGAAACCAAGAGTTTCAAAAAAATATAACCAGGTAAAATATAATTAAGTTTTTATGGAAAAAACAGTTTTAATAGTAGATGACTCAAATACAAATAATTTTCTTTTACAAAGTATTCTTGAAAGTGAAGGAATATGCTCGTCAATTGCCTTAAGCGGAAAAGAAGCTTTTGATTATCTAAAGATTGAAAAGCCCGCACTAATTTTATTAGATATAATGATGCCAAATATTGATGGTTTTACAGTTTTGAAGAAAATTAAAAGTAGTTCTGAAACCATGGAGATACCTGTTGTTTTTATTACTGCTAAAAATGATGACCATTTAAAACAAAAAGCCATTGAAGCAGGTGCTAAAGATTTAATTCAAAAACCAATTGATGTCAATAAAGTATTAGACATTGTTAAAAATATATTACTTAATTAATTACTAAAATGACAAAACAGAAATCAAATAAGGAAATTTTGAATGTTAGCTCAGAACTTAGCAAAGAAAATATTTTTTTTACGGTTTCATCGCTTTCAGATTTTCTGTTTATTCTAAATACTGAAGGCTTTTACATTGATATTCAATTTCCTCATAACAATAACATTATTGATCTGAATCCCAAATCAATAATTAATAAGCACTATACCAAAGTACAAATTGGCGATGATTTTAATAGAAAACTTAAAAAATATCTCACAAAACTTAAGGAAACAACAATAAATCAAAAATTTGAATTTAGCATATCAAAAGATATTGAGAAAAACTATTTCGGTGCTAAAATCTCAGAATTAAAATCTGAAAAAGGACAAGTATTAGGTTATGTTTTACTGGCTCATGATATCACAAAAATAAAGCAACATGAAAATGTATTAAATAAAGAAATTGAAGAGTCTAAAAAGAAAATTTCAGATCTGGAAAAAGAAGCTGACTTCTATATAAAACAAGGTGATATTATTACCAACCAGCGAGCTAAAATTCAGAAAGAAAGAGACAAGCTGGCGGTTGAGAAAACAGATATGGTAAAGCAAAAGGCTTTATTGGAACAAGATCTTGATTTTATTATGAAACAAGGCGATAAAATTGCTGAACAGACACATAAAATTAAGATTCAACATAAGCTTGTTCAAAAACAAAATAAAAAGATCGAAGATAGTATTTTATATGCCAAGAGAATTCAGTCGGCTGTTCTGCCCCCAAACAGGTTTATTCAGCATCTCCTCTCGGAACATTTTATTTTTTACAAACCAAGAGATATTGTAAGTGGCGATTTTTACTGGACAAAACAAGTTGACGATAAAATTTTTATTGCTGCTGCTGATTGTACGGGACATGGTGTTCCGGGGGCGTTAATGAGCATGTTGGGTATTACCTTTTTAAATGAAACTATTAATAAAAACCCCAATATACATGCTAATGAGATTCTGAATGAACTTAGGATTCATATTATTAGTTCGCTACGTCAAACAGGCTCGTCAGGCGAAAGCCGTGACGGACTAGATATAGCTCTATGTATTATTGATCATAAAAAACAAATATTAGAATATGCAGGAGCAAATAATCCATTATATTTAATTAGAAACAATGAACTTATAGAAACAAAAGCTGATAGAATGCCAATTGGTATTCATCGAAGAGCTAAAGAATCATTCCAAAATCATATAATTAAGTTACAAAAGGATGATTTAATTTATTTATTTTCGGATGGCTTTGTAGACCAGTTTGGTGGAGAAGATGGAAGAAAATATTTGTCTGCTAATTTCAAAAAACTACTAATTAAAAATTGTTCTCAAACACTTAATGATCAAAAGATCATTTTAGAAAAATCTTTTGAAGAATGGAAAGGAAAAAGAACACAGTTAGACGATATTCTTATTATTGGTTTTAAAATTGCTTTTGATAAAGAAGAAGTTAATTCGAAGCAGAGTTATGACTGGGCTGGGAAAACTATCTTAATAGCTGAAGATGATGAGGCAAACATGCTTTTATTAAAAAAAGCAATAGAAAAAACAAAT
>JAUVUS010000450.1 GCA_030600865.1 Bacteroidales bacterium
CCTGTTGTTTCAATATGAATTTTCTTACCATCTTTTTTAATATATGTATACTGAATAGTTTGTGGTGTATGCTGGTCTTCTAATAGTTGTTCAAACATTTCTTTCATAGCAGCTTCACCTTTGGCTGTTAGTCGGTCCATGTCTTTACCACTCATCATCCCGTCAGGCGTGTATCCAAGAATTTTTGTTACCGAGGGGCTTTGATATTTTAGTTTTATTTCATTATCATAAATTGAGATAACCTCAGATGCATTTTGTAGCAATGAATGTAAACGTTTTTGAGCATTCTCAACTTCTTTTATTTGAGTTTCGAGATTCTTGTTTGAAATTTCAAGTTCCTCCTGAGTAGAACGCATTTCTTCAGCATTCTGACGAAGTTCTTCTTCGTTTTCTTTAAGTTCCTCGGTCATTTGCTGAGATTCCTGAAGCATCTTCTCAGTTTTCTGGTTCATTCTTAAGTTGTAGAGAGTACGAGCTATAATCTCTCCTAATTCTTTTAAAAACTTGATTGTTAGTGCTTGGAACTTGTTTTCAATTGAAGCAAACTCAATTATTCCCTGTAATTTTTCCTCTGTAATTAAAGGAACGATTAGAATACTTGAAGGTTTTTTATTTCCTAATATCCCGGATGTGATTGTCGCATAGTTGTCAGGTATTTCGGTACGATAAACTATATCTTGTTCGTATGCACACTGTCCAATTAAGCCCTCTCCAATTTTAAACTCTTGATTTATAAATCTTTTTCTGTTGTAAGCATAAGTTGCAAGGTTAATAAGCTTACGTTCTTCCTCATCATAAATATAAAAAGAGCCTTGTATTACGTTAATATATTTTATTAATTTAATGATTACTTCGTATGCTAATTTATCTATATTGTTATGCATACGAAGAATACTGTAAATTAAATCCTTTCCTTCAGATATCCAGTTTTGTTCTTTTTCTTTTTTGTTATTTGCAAGTAAATTGTCGCGCATAACAATTAATGATCTGCCAATTATATCATCTTCGTCAACTAAATCATCATGGTCATCGTAAATACCTTCTCCAATTTTTTTGGCAAATCTTGCATTTCTATTAATATCCTGATTTCGTTGGTCAATTATTTTTTCAAAAGCTGCTTTATCTTTTTCCCTTTTCCTAATTGAGAAATAAATTACTATGCCAACAATAAAAGGAAGGATATCTATTAACCAGTGTATAGGATTGTTCCTATGGATATCGGCGATTGTATTTAAAGAGACACCTAAGTTATTGTTTAAAATATCTATCATCCACGAAATGAAAAGAAATAAAAGAGATGTTCCTACACCAATAATTATATCATTATAGGAGATTGCACTTAATTTATTTTTCTGTTTCTTAACAGTCATATACAGGGATAATAATTTAATATTTTATTAAAGTTTTTCCAATTTGATCTGACATTCTTTCGAGCAAATCGCTAAAGTTACGTTTAAATTCTTTAAAAGAAGCTAGCTCTATAATTGCTATCGTTTTATCTTCCAGGATAATCGGAATAATTATTAAATGATTTGGAGAGCTGCTTCCAAGTCCTGATAATATTGTAACATAGTTTTCAGGAATTTCTTTTAGATTTAATGTGGTTTTGTTTTTTGCTACCTGACCGGATAATGTCTCACTCAAACTAAAGCTTTTGGGTTCTTCATCACCAAAGTAAGCATATTTACCTGCGATATTAAAAATATCAGATTTTTTTTCTTTAACAAAAAACAGGCCTTGTACTACATCAAATTCTTTTGCAATATTTGACAATAATTTTTCCGTATATTTTTCCAGGTCTAATTTGGAATTGTCTTTTGGTAAAATTTTGTTTATATAATTTTCAATATCAATTAATTCTTCATCATCTTGTATTTCAGAAACTTCTTTTTGCTTTGAATTTTCATCAAGCAGATTGCTCTCTTTTTTTATGTATTTTTCTTCTGAAATTTTTTCATGTGAAGTTAAAATAGAAAGTATAAAAAGAAAGACAACAATAATAACAGCAAGAATTAATAATACATATATCGGCAGTTGATTTCCCGAAACATCATAGTCTAACAATAAATTTCGAATCTTTCCGAAAAGCACAAAAAATATTATAAGTTCAGCGATAATGGCTAAAAATGCTAATGTTTTATATATTCTACTGGTCTTCATCAATAATTATCATTTTAACTTTAATAAAAAACTGATAATTTGTTCTGTTGTAAATATATGATCTACAGTTGTTAATTTTAGCGATGCTTCGGTCATCGTTTTGACCTGGCATTCATTTGGATCTTGTACAATTGCTAATCCTCCCGCCTGTTTTAATTTTTTTAACCCATATGCTCCATCACGATTTGCTCCTGATAATATGATTCCAATTAATTTATCGCGATAAGCTTGAGCTGCTGTTTCAAAAGTAAGATCAATTGATGGTCTTGAATGATTCACTGGTTCTTCTGTCGATAGAGCAATTCGTTTATTTAATTCAACGTACATGTGATAATTTGAAGGAGCAAGATATCCTTTTCCGGGTTTTATGGTTTCTTTGTCGTAAGGCTCAACAATTGGAATAGTAGATTTAATAGACAAAGCTTCAACAAAGCCTGAACGCACATGCTTTAATCTGTGCAAACATAACAATACCGGTAAAGGGAAATTTTTAGGTAATGAACTTAAAATTTTTGTGATTACCTGAAAACTTCCTGCAGATCCACCTA
>JAUVUS010000213.1 GCA_030600865.1 Bacteroidales bacterium
CCATCTTTTTTTATATAAACAGCTTTAGTACGCTTGTTATCAATCATTGGTGCATCAAAGGTCTGACCATAAAACAGGGGCCTGTCACCATATTGCTCTCTATTTATATAATACAATAAATCAAAAACATTGTCCGGATTATTCTGATCCATTGGTGGATCGGCAGATGAGCGGATAACAATCATTGCAAAAGAGGAATATCCAATAAGAATAACTGTGATACCCATTATAATTGTATTGTAAACAACTTTCCCTTTTCGCTGAGTATATTTTGTTCCCCAAACAATTAATGAAATTAAAACAGCAGCATAAAATATCACTCCTGAATTATATGGTAATCCAAAACCATTAACAAATAATAAATCAAACCATGAAGCAATCTTTATCACTCCCGGAATAATAACATACATTATTGCTCCCAGTAAAATGCCTGAAATAATAAAAGCATAAAATACTCCTTTTCTGGTAACTGTATGTTTTTTAAAATAGTAAACAAAAACAATTGCCGGTATTGCTAATAAATTTAATAAGTGCACTCCAATAGATAATCCTATTAAATAGGCAATAAGAATAATCCAACGATTAGCATATTTTGTCTCAGATTCATCTTCCCATTTTAAAATTGCCCAGAAAACTACTGCTGTAAAAAATGATGATGTTGCATAAACTTCAGCTTCAACTGCCGAAAACCAAAATGTGTCTGAGAAAGCATAAGCTAAAGCGCCAACTAATCCACTTCCAAGAATAGTTATTATATTTCCAACTGAAAAAATTTTGTCTTTTATAACAATTTTACGAACGAAATGAGTAATAGTCCAGAATAAAAACAAGATTGTAAATGCACTTGCCAGGGCTGAAAGAATATTAACCATTTTAGCTGCATTTGCCGGGCCTCCTGCAAACAAAGTAAAAAATCTTCCTAATATCATAAAAAATGGTGCTCCCGGAGGATGACCAACTTCTAATCTATATGCCGAAGCAATAAATTCGCCACAATCCCAAAAGCTTGTCGTAGGTTCTATGGTTAATAAATATACAATTGCTGCAATTAAAAAAGTAATCCAACCAAATATGTTGTTATACAAGCGGAAATTTTTCATTTTATATCGTAAAATTGATTCAACAAAATAATGCTTTAAAATTAAACAAATAACGCTAAAACATATTGTAAATTATCACAAATACATAATTTAACACTTTATAAAAGCATGTTTTTAAGGGTTTTTTCTTATTTTCGGACTCATAAATAATTAATATGAATTATAGAAAATACTATATTCTTTTTTATTTGTTTCTGGCTAGCTTGACTCCGGGCATTTCTCAAACTACAGATTCATATTATTTGCAGGATTATCAAATTTATTCATCAGATACAAATAAATTATTTCTGCAGATTGACAATGTCAATTTCATAAAAAACAATGAATATTTTGGGGCGATTGCAGAGGGTTATACACTTTTGGGATTTAGCCTTACACCAAAATTTATATACTACCCAAGTTCAAAAATTAAGTTAAGTGCCGGAGGAAATTTCTTATCTTATTATGGCAGAGAAAATGAAATTGAAGCTTCGTTATTACTATCATTTCAATATAAAATCCATCCTAATTTAGATTTTGTTTTGGGGAATATCTACGGAACGCTGAATCATAAATTAATTGACCCTCTTTTCGATTTTGAAAGATTTTTAAATAAAAACATTGAAAACGGAATACAGTTTATCTGGAATAGCGACCGGGTTTTTACAGACCTCTGGTTAGACTGGGAGCAACAAATATTTCAGGATGACCCGTTTCAGGAAATATTTAATATAGGTTTATCGTCTGAATTTATAATTCTTAAAAAAGATAATCACTACACATTATCTATTCCTTTCCAAAATTTAGTTCGTCATGAAGGGGGGCAGATTAACAGTAATAATGAAGAACCTTTAACAACAATATTTAATAATGCTACAGGTTTACATTTTTCTAAACCAATTAATCGTAAGCTCATTCACAAATTTGATTTTTCATCATATATTGTTAATTACCAGGATTTATCACCCAACAAAAGACAAATGTATATTGATGGCACTGCAAGTTATACTACCCTTGAATTTACAAACTCTAATTTTGATTTCCTTGTTGGATACTGGTATGGCAAACAGTATATAGCCCCTATCGGAAATCCAATTTACGAAACTTATTCCCGAACAAAATTTTTTGTGGAAGAACCTGTTCGACAGCTAGTAATTGGCAAACTAAATTATCAAAAAGATGTGTTTAATGGTATTAATCTTGGTGTTCGATTTGAAACCTTTTATGACATTTTAGGAAGTAATGTTGAATATACCTGGGCTGTCATGGTTGTTATTAATGAGAGATTTTTCCTAAAAAGTTTTTAACGATTTTTATTTGTAGCTGTTTTTACAGTAAGAAAAAGTTGCTGGTTACTGGTTTCTTGTTATGCATAATAACCAGATACCAGCAACAAGAAACAGGATATCAATATCAAGTAAAGCTATTAAATTATAGAAAATCTAGTCATCGAAAATAAACCTCCAAAGTTTATTCTTGTAGATTTCTCCTGCATAATCAATACCAATACGTGGCGTTGTTTTAAATTCTATATCTGAAGATTTTAATCCATTTTCAATCCACAAACGATTGCTTGTATTTAAATCTTCACCATAAAATGATTTATCAATAAATAAGTTTTTAGTGAGTTTTCCCGGGCCATCAAATCCTTTTATCCCTCGAATTAAAACCGCTTGTGGAGTATCTTTTTCCGCAGTTACAAAATTTAACATCCAATACATACCATAAACCAGATAGACATAAATATGCCCGCCTTCATGGTACATTATTTCAGTTCTGGGTGTTCTGCCTTTACTGGCATGGCAGGCTAGATCTTTTTCTCCTCTGTATGCTTCAACTTCTGTTATTAAATATTTTTCGATTCGGTTGTCTTCAAACTTTCTTACAAGATATTTCCCCAGTAAATCAGGAGCTACTTCTAAAACATCCCTTATAAAAAAGTTTTTCTGAAGTCTATTCATTAATATTCCAATTTGTCGGCTTTATCTTTCCATTTATTGAAAGCAACAATTGCTTCATCGCGAAGAATTTGTGTAGTGGGTATTTTTCGTTTTTCTACAGGTAGCTCTAGTTCTTCATAAATAAAAGAATCGTCAAAATCAATCTCCTTTGCATCCTGCTTAGTATTTGCATAATAAAGTTTATCTAAACGAGCCCAGTAAATAGCACCAAGGCACATCGGGCATGGTTCACATGAAGAATATATCTCACATCCTTTTAGGTCAAAAGTCCCAAGTTTTGCTGCTGCTTCGCGAATCGCATTAACTTCAGCATGAGCGGTAGGATCATTATTTGACGTTACCTTGTTTATGCCTCTTGCAATAATTTTACCTTCTTTAACAATAACAGCTCCAAAAGGCCCTCCATTTGTATCAATATTTTTTATTGAAAGCTCAATAGCCTCACGCATAAATTCTTCATGATTCTTGCACATAATCCTCTTCGTTTTTTAAGGAGATATCTAATAATTCATTTATTTCAAGAAACAAAAAAACTGAATAAGATGCAAGGCATATTTTTTTGTAATAGCCGTAGCTATTTCACAAAAAATATAACGAAGTCAGATTATTTAGTTTCTTTGTTCCCATAGGGTTATCATAGTTTTTCAAATACTGCTTCAAATTTTCTTACATTATCCCGATAGTGTTACAAAAATTCTCATTGTCTTTAAAAAACTATGAAAATCTTGATGCAAAGGAATTATTAGATATCTCCTACATTTATTTTGCTTCCAAATAAAAAAAGCGAGTAAAAATAAGAAAAAAATGTTATACCTATTTGTGTTTCAAGAGTGTCTTCGTTAATAAATGATAATAAGGCAATTATAAAAAACACCATAAATAAATAATTATAAAACCCCTTATGTTTAAATACAGGATAAAACATTGAAAAAAACAATAATATAAATCCTATAAAACCGAAAGTCAGTAAAAAGGTAATATATTGATTATGTGCTCTTAACCAATTTCGCTTTGGTAGTTGACTACTGTTTAATTCATATTGTCTGTCAAAGGAATCCTGAACATCGCCGGTTCCAACACCAAACCAAAAATTGTCTTTAATAATATAAAGTGCTGTTTTAACAAATTCAACCCTTTGAGTTATTGAGTTCCCTGCCGGGTTGAATCCTTTCCTGTACACATCGATCTGCCATATAACTTCATAAATTTTCGGATAAATTGCATACTTATTTTCATATATATAATTGGCCATCCCGTTTTCTATGTTGCTTATATCATGTGACGATAATTTTGAGACACCAACAGAATCCTTCCTGTAACCTTTTGATGTTAAATATCTTATCAATATATATTTCGTTTTCTGCCCTTTTTGATTTTCTCCTTTATAAGATATAGAACTTAGCTTGTTCCATTCCTTTTCGAGCTCCTTTTGACAAACATAAATCCAAACATAATTTCCGTTTTAAAGCTGACCTTCTTTATTGGGACGTTCATATAAATTACCAGATTGGGTGTAATTCTCCAGATTCTTAAAATCAACATTTTCTTTTGAATAAAATTTAGAAACTGAATGAGTTAAAAATGAAGCTATCAATAGGAAAATTGTAATTAATGATACATGAAGAAACAATTTGGGGATAATATCCTGAATTTTGAATGACACAAAACCCAAAATCAGAAACAGGGTAATGAAGAAAATACTAATTCCTGTAAATGATTTTAATAAATACAAAAATATTATTAGCCAAACAATAAAAATAAAATATGTAATAAACTCGAATTTGGTGTTCTTAATTCTTTTGGAGAATAAAATATATCCTAAAGAAAATATACTGATATTAATTAATAAGCTTAGTCGGATATGCGACATGAACGCAGAAATATTTCTGATACTTTGAATCGGATAATCAATTATCTCAACTAAAATTAAGGTACTAATAATAGTAGAAACGACAACCGCTAGTGAAAACCAAATCAATATTTTTTTAATTTGTTGAATTGATAATTTTTGAGAAGTTCCAATAATTATTGGAAATAATAATAAAATAGCCTTATTCCCTAAATCATGAAAAGCATATTTAAAGTTGCTTGTATTAATAAGCCATAAAAGATGAATTAGAAAAATTCCTGTGAAAATCAAAATTGATTTATTCGCTTTTATCTCCTTCCATTTTCTTTGAAAATCCCATTCAAGAATCCAGTTTGATATTAAAAAAATCATTGAGACACTTATTGCAAACCTCGAAAGAGGTAAACAAATTGCAATAAGAATGAGTC
>JAUVUS010000427.1 GCA_030600865.1 Bacteroidales bacterium
ACATGCTGAGCGCTGAAGGCATACCGATCTTTTTTCGGGCGGCAACATCTTTTAGCAAATCATTCCCTGTCTTTTTTTGCATGCATTAACCGATTAACCAGTGTATGAATATCAACTTCCAGGTAAATGGTAACTCCAGTCTCATTCATCAATTTCATATTATCGAAATAACATGAAGTACCACCACCAGTTGAAAGCAGAATATTTTCGTTTTTATTAATTATGGTCTCTAAAGATTGTTTTTCTATTTCTCTAAATTTATCCATTCCCAGATTATAAATTAGTGAACGAATAGTCGAGTTGTATTTTTCTTCAATATAATCATCAAGATCAACAAAAGGCAATCCGATCTTTTTAGCCAATTTTTTCCCAGCTGAAGATTTGCCACTTGCCATAAAACCAATCAGAAAAACTCTCATAAGCAATAATTTCTGAACTCAATCTTTAATACAAATTCGTAAAATAATCCGCAAATTGAAATGTCAAAATATTTATACTGGATTGTTGGAATAATGGAATATTGGATAATTGGTAAACGATAAATATAGGATTTCCATCAATCCAACATTCCAAGAATCCATTTTTCCAGATACATAAATAAAGCAATAATTTGCTATTTCATTCTTAAGTTTTAAAAACCCGAATTCTAAATTTAGACATTTAAATATACAAAAAATCCAATTGGAATAAAAATTCATTATTTTTTACCATTTTCAAACAAACTCATCTGAGATGTATCTTCATCCTTCATATCCTCTACAGATTCCGGCATTTCTGGCTCTTCTTCCTTAATAATTAAAGGTTCAAGTTCTTTAACCACCTTTACCTCGTAATTAGATAGTCGTTTCCCTCTTGCCTTATAACTTTTAACACCGATAAATTCAGCAACTTCAATTATATCATTTTCACGATTTTTATGTCTGCCTCCAAATGAAACTTCCAGTCTTGGATATTCAACTTCTGTTAATTTAATTAATCGTGATTCTTCGTTATCGCCTATAAAACTTGTTGGTTTATCAACAGGATCGATGATAAACCTTTTTATGTAATAGTATTCAAGATCAGCATCGTAGTATACTGCAGAAAATATTTTTTCCTGTCTGTATTTTTCTACAATCATAACATCATCTTCAAAATGATTCATTAAATCATACGTTGATAATCTGTACTTTCCTGATTTAGTAACAACCAGAATTTTATCATCACCATGGAATTCCCCCAAATAATTTCCTCTTCCATCGGCATTTAAACGCAATACTTCTTCTTCGAACCAAATCTTTCTATCTCCCAGTGTAGAAATTCCTTCATCCTTCAATACAATTTTATGAATTGCATATTTTGTAAGGATATTACCCATTGATTGTCGACCTTTTATTGCTAATTCGCTAAATTCAAATTCAAAAATCGGTTTTTTCAATCTTGGTCGTGGACGTAAATATATCTTAACAATTTCTGCTTCACCATTTGGATTAACTGTCATGTAAAGAATCTTCGATCCCTTAGTACCTTTCGAAATAGTGTAATCTTTATCACGCGTTATTCCTTTAATAGCACAGCGTTTGATCATGATAGCTCCGTTTAGGCCATCACGATAGATTATATTATAAATTGTACGGTTATCGTTTCGTTTAAAAACAGCAACATGAATAATATCTTTACCAACAAATACCTTGTCGTCAGCTTTGGTAATTATATATTTACCATCACGAAGAAATACAATCACCTCATCAATATCTGAACACTCGCTCACATATTCGTCCTTTTTAAGACCTGTCCCAATAAAACCTTCTTCACGATTTACATAAAGTTTTCTATTGGCTACAACAACCTGCGTTGCAGCTATTGAATCAAGATTTCTGATTTCTGTTTTTCTATCACGGCCATCACCATGTTTTTTGCGTATTTGCTTATAATAATTAATTGCATATTCAATAATATGATCCAAATGATTCTGAACTTCTTTTATTTCTTCTTCAAGTCCATGAATATATTCATCAGCTTTTTTAATATCAAACTTTGTAATACGTTTAATTTTGATTTCGGTAAGCTTTACAATATCCTCTTCTGTTACCTCACGTAGTAATTTTTTCTTAAATGGTTCAAGCCCCTTATCAATAGTTTTAATTACAGATTCCCATGTTTCGCATTCTTCTATATCGTGATATATTCTGTTTTCAATAAAGATTTTTTCCAGTGATGTAAGATGCCATGCCTCCTGCAGCTCATGTTTTTTAATTTGGAGTTCTTTCTTTAATAGTTCAACTGTATTATCAGCCGAATTCTTGAGCATTTCAGAAACGCCTATAAATATCGGTTTTGAGTTTTCAATAACACATGAATTTGGCGATATCGAAACTTCACAATCAGTAAAAGCATATAATGCATCTATTGTTTGATCGGGAGACGTTCCTGCTGGTAAATGAATTAATATTTCTACATTTTCGGCTGTGTTATCATCAATTTTTCTGATCTTTATTTTTCCTTTTTCATTTGCTTTTAAGATAGAATCTATAAGACTTTGCGTTGTTTTACTAAAAGGAAGCTCTGTGATTTTTAGCGTTTTCTTATCTTCTTTTTCAATTTTTGCCCGGATTTTTATTGAACCACCACGTATGCCTTCATTGTATTTACTAAAATCAGCTATCCCTCCTGTTAGAAAATCAGGATAAATTTCAAAATTTTTACCTTTTAAATATGCTATTGCAGCATCAATTAATTCGTTAAAATTATGAGGTAAAATTTTTGAAGCAAGACCAACTGCAATTCCCTCAACACCCTGCGCCAAAAGCAAAGGAAACTTAACAGGTAACGTAACCGGCTCGTCGTTTCGCCCATCGTATGACTTTTTCCATTCAGTAGTTTTAGGATTAAAAACAACATCCAGAGCAAACTTTGATAATC
>JAUVUS010000118.1 GCA_030600865.1 Bacteroidales bacterium
ACATTGCCGTGTGTAATCTTTTCAAAAGCTATTTCCCATTTTTTTACTAAGCTTCGAAGCTCTGAATCCAAAACAGCGACTTTTTTACCTTCGGCAACTGTACGTACAATTACACCGTAATTTTTAGGTTTAATACTTTCTACGAGTTTCTTTAATCTTTTCTTTTCCTCTGGGGATTCAATTTTTTGAGAAATTGAAACTTTATCTGATAATGGTATTAAAACAAGGTTTCTACCCGCAATAGAAATTTCAGAACTTAATCGAGGACCTTTTGTAGAAATGGGTTCTTTCGCAATCTGAACAAGAACCAGTTGTCCCGATTTAAGGACATCGGTAATTTTACCGTTTTTGTCAATATCCGGTTCAATTTTTATTTTAGGTATAGAAGTAGCTTTACCTTTTCTAGCCAACGAACTCTTAACAAATTTATTAAGTGTACGAAATTGAGGGCCCAAATCGAGATAATGCAAAAATGCATCCTTGCTATAACCAACATCGATAAAAGCTGCATTGAGTCCGGGCATTATACGTTTTACCTTAGCCAGGTAAATGTCTCCAACCGCGAATTGTAAATTTCTTTTTTCTTTATTTAACTCAACAAGCTGCTTATTTTCTAATAAGGCTATGGCAATTTCAGAGGGGGTTACATCAATTACTAGTTCGGTACTCACGTGTCCTTCTTCTAATTTAGTAATACTATAGTTACATAAAACAATTTAAACCTAAAGAAGACAAACTTCAATAGGTTCAAATTATTAATTAGTTTAGAATAATCTACTTATCCTATTTCTTTTTATGACGATTTTTTCTTAAGCGTTTTTTGCGCTTATGAGTTGCCATCTTATGTCTTTTTCTCTTCTTTCCGCTTGGCATAATCTCAAAATTTAATATTCACTAACTTAAATTAACGCTTAATGCTATTCTTAACCTTATTTACAAATCTTTTTGAAGGTTTGAAAGAAGGAATAAAGTGCTCAGGAATAATAATAGTAGTATTTTTAGAAATATTCCTTGCAGTTTTTTCAGCGCGCTTCTTTACGATAAAGCTACCAAAACCTCTTAAATATACATTCTTATCATTTACTAAAGAATCCTTAATGGTTTCCATGAAAGCTTCTACTGCTTTTTGAACAGTTATTTTCTCAATTCCTGTGTTCTTTGAAATTTCGTTAACGATATCTGCTTTTGTCATTTTTTAAAAACTTTAATTATCAATAATTTAGATCACTTACATAATTTGAATTGCAAATATATATGTTTTCTTTTGATTAATAAAATACTAAACGATTAAATTTGTCAATTAATTGAAAATTATTTTGTTCTGCAATTATGATAAATAGAAATCAAGGCTTAATAGAATGATTCAGAAAAAGACAAAAATTAACAACATCAACAATTTTTTAGTTAAAAATTATTTAAAAATATCTATTTCAAAACGATAAACACCAGGCATGTCAAGGCTTACAGAAAATTACATCAAAGTTGTTAACAAATAATTTTATGTTTCTTGCCTATTTTTTAAAAATTTATACCTTTACATTTATAACCAAAAAAATAAATTATTATGGGAATTAACAAAGTTATTTTAATAGGGAATGTAGGAAAAGACCCTGAAGTTAGACATTTAGACAGTGGAGTTGCTGTAGCAAGTTTTCCATTGGCAACAAGTGAAACTTATAAAAACAAAGACGGCCAAAAAGTTACTAATACTGAATGGCATAATATCGTTATTTGGAGAGGTTTAGCAGAAGTTGCCGAAAAATATGTAAAAAAAGGAAATCCCTTATATATCGAGGGAAAAATCAGAACACGTTCGTGGGATGACAAAGATGGCAATAAAAGATACACTACAGAGATTGTAGCTGATAACATGCAAATGTTAGGATCTAAACAAAGTAGTGAAGAAGAAGCTTCATCAGCACCAGAAAATGCTGAAGCTACAGATATTGAAAACATCCCGGCTGAAGGAGATGATTTGCCATTCTAGCTAAAACCTAAACCTAAACCATCAACATTGGAAACTGCAGAACCATTCCCGTTAGCCTTAATTATTAACGCAAAAATTGTAATTCAAACAATCGATTTATATACAATAATTAGCATAATTGCTTCTTTATTTCTACTTATAATATCGGCTTTAATTTCAGGAGCCGAAACTGCTTATTTTAGTCTCAAGTCAGACCAGGTAAAAGAATTTGAAAAACAGTCTGATTTTCGTAGTCGATTAATCATCAGACATCTGAAAAACCCAGAAAAAATTCTGGCAACCCTGACCATTGCTAATGGATTTATAAATGTCTGTTTTGTTGTGGTCATGGGAATTATGCTAAATCTGGCTTTTGATTTTACAAAATTACCTTCCATGGGATTTATTATCCAAATTTCCATAATTGCATTTGCACTTTTGTTTTTTGGAAAATTTCTGCCAAAATTTTATGCTAATAATAAAGCTGATAAATTTGTCAGACGTACAGCAATACTAATAATCATTTTAGATAAACTATTTCACCCCTTTAGTATGTTTATGATAAACACCACATCAATTATCGGGAAAAAATTGGCAAACATAAAACAAAATATTACGATTGATGATCTTTCACAAGCTTTAAATATTACAACTCATCAAATTACAGAAGATGAAAACATCTTAAAAGGAATTGTAAAATTTGGCAATATCGATGTTAAAGAAATAATGAAATCGCGTGTGGATGTTTTGGCCTTGGAAATAGATAGCCAGTTTAAAAATATACTTACATTTATTATTGAATCTGGCCATTCCAGAATCCCTGTATTTTCCGAAACTTTCGATAATATTAAAGGAATCCTATTAATAAAAGATCTTTTACCACATTTCGAAAAGGATAATAACTTTAAATGGCAATCATTAATCAGAACTCCTTTTTTTGTTCCAGAAAATAAAAAAATCAATGATTTACTTCAAGAATTTCAAGCAAATAAAATTCACATGGCGATTGTTATTGATGAATATGGTGGAACAAGTGGAATAGTAACTCTTGAAGATGTTTTAGAAGAGATTGTGGGAGAAATAACTGATGAATCTGAAAAAGACGAAATTTTTTATTCGAAGATTAACGAAAACACGTATATTTTTAAAGGAAAAACTTTACTTAACGATTTTTTAAAGATTGTTGATATTGATGATGATTTATTCGATGATGTAAAGGGTGATGCTGATACAATTGCAGGAATTATTCTGGAACTTACCGGCGAAATACCTGCAAAAAATAAAAAAATTGACTTTAAAAATCTTACATTTACCATCGAATCAGTTGATAAAAGAAGGATTAAACAAATCAAGGTTACGATCAACAAATAATCAAGCAAAATGCATAAAGGGAGTATTTTAACATACATAAGTGTGTTTGCAATTATTGGCTTAATTATTTTAAGTGGATGCAAAAGAAAATACACTCCAAAACCTCGTGGATATTTCAGAATAGAGTTACCAGAGAAAAAATATCAAAAATTAGACTCCTTCTATCCATATAAATTTGAATATCCTGAATATGCCATTATTAAACGAGATAGTTCATCTGTATCTGAAAAGTACTGGATTAATATTGAATATCCTGATTTGAATGGTAAAATACATATTAGTTATAAAGCCATTAATAATAATTTAAACCAAATTCTGGAAGACACCCGAAAGCTTGTTTACAAGCATACAATTAAAGCCGATGCCATTAATGAAAGAATGTTTATTAAACCTGAAAAAAAGGTATATGGTATTTTATACGAGATTGAAGGTAATGCGGCTTCGTCAATGCAATTTTTTTTAACAGATAGTACAAATCATTATTTACGCGGTGCTCTATATTTTAATATTGAACCAAACAAAGATTCTTTAGCTCCTGTGTTAGAATTTGTTAAAGAAGATATTATCGTTTTAATTGAATCGTTTGAATGGAAATAATCTGAATAGCGATGGGATTAATATTAAAAGAACGTATTAAAGATGATGTAAAATTTGGCCTTTGGGAAATTACGGAAGATTATGACACCCTTCGATCAGATCTTAAACTTGATCAGGAAGATATTACTACGGTTGAAAACTTTAAAAATCACCGACGAAAACTTGAATGGCTTAGTGTGAGAATTCTTTTAAAAAGAATGTTAGGTAAAGATTCCAAAATTGTTTACGGACCGGAACGAAAACCATACTTACATAATAACTTATATAACATTAGTATACCTCACTCAAAAAATTTCACGGCAATTTTAATAAGTAAAAAGCGAAGAGTAGGATTAGATCTTGAATTTATGACTAGTAAAATACTGAGAATTGCTGATAAGTTTTTACGTCCTGAAGAACTGGAAAATATTGAAAAAGACCAGGAATTATATCACCTTTACTTACATTGGTGTGCTAAAGAAGCATTATATAAGATATGTGATAAAGTCGATATTAACTTTGTTACGAACCTCAGTATTGAGCCATTCAAACCTAAAGTAAAAGGATTAATATCAGGAACTGTTAATAATAGTTATATGAATGAGAAATTCGTATTAGATTATTTTACGCTTAAGAATTATTCAATTGTTTGGTGCTACAAATAAACTAGTCTATAACTCATTTTTTGTTATCTTTATTTTCTCAAAATAATTTTACGTAATGATTTCTCAATTAATAAGTCACAGCATTTCTATCAATAAAAAGCTCTTTACTCTGCTTATTGATCCCGATCAACATACAACAGAATCATTAACTAACTTAAGTAAAGTTGCTGATGAATCAGGGGTTGACCTTATTTTTGTAGGTGGAAGTTTGTTAAATAACGATATTGATATATCATTCGAGCTAATTAAAAAAAATACTAATATTCCTGCTTTACTTTTCCCTGGCAGTTTACTTCAAATCACTAATAAGGCTGATGGCATTTTGTTATTATCATTAATCTCAGGACGAAATCCCGACCTGCTTATAGGAAATCATGTAATTGCTTCGGCTCGCATCAAAAGAAGCAATTTAGAAGTTTTACCAACAGGATATATCTTAATTGAAGGAGGTAAGTCAACCTCGGTTGAATACATGAGTAATACAAAACCTATACCTGCCGAAAAAATAGATATAGCAATCGCAACAGCAATGGCCGGTGAAATGCTCGGGTTAAAATATATTTATCTTGAAGCAGGAAGTGGCGCTAAAACGTCTATTAACATTAAAATAATTAAAGGAGTAAAAGAAAACATCAATATACCTTTAATTGTTGGCGGTGGAATAAAAACTCCTAATGATGTTAAAAGTGCTGTTCATGCAGGAGCTGACATCATCGTTGTTGGTAATGCAATAGAGCAAAATCCTGAAATGTTACCTAAATTAGTAAAAGCTTGCCAAAATTCATAAGCTTCTTAATAAATCCGTTTACTTTATCATCTTTTCAGAAATAATATCCAAAACTAATCAGTTATGATTAAACCCTGATTATTAAATCAGGTCTATACTTTATAATTATCTAGCTATAACTATTTAAGTTTAAGAAGATGAGTGATGATATTATAAATAAAGTTCATCAGGAATTGATTGGAGAAATCTGGATGCCATTAAAGATAAATGGAATGGCTGAAAATGAGAAATATGACATCTCAAATTATGGCCGAATTAAAAGTTATAAAGTAAATAAAACAGAAGGACTAATAATAAAAGGCTCAACACTAAAAGGATATAAAATCCTAAATATTAAACTCGAAAACGAAAAACGCACAACAAAATACATCCACAAACTGGTAGCAGAGAGTTTTATTCCAAAAGATAATAGTCTGCAACAATATGTAATTCATTTAGATTTTGATAAAATTAATAATCATGTTGATAATCTTAAGTGGGTTAAACAGAAAACCATGTTTGCTCATCAGAAAATAAATCCCAATTATAAACGAGGAACCATTAATTATTCAAAACTTACTGAAACCGATGTAATTCGACTAAAGAAGAAATTAAAAAGGGGTAAAAACAAACTTTACAAACTCGCGAAAGAATTTGGAATTACACACACACAACTTAACAGAATTCGCAAAGGCGAAAACTGGGGTCATGTAAAAATTGATTAAAATTATTCTTAAGCAATAAATTGCAAGCAACCTTTGCAGCTAATCTCACTAATAAAACCTCTTTGAAAATTTAGGAGTCATCAAAGAAATTAACAATTAGAAATCTATAAACATTTTTGAGGTTAGCTTTTTAAAATTTTAAATATAATTTTCGTATCTTGGGTTTAAATTTTAATCCAAAATCAATGAAAAATCTATTCCGTTATTTGCTCTTTTTTTTAATCATTACATTAAGTCTTTCACTACAGAATAATGTTTTAGCACAAGAGCACGAAAAAGAAGAAACTGAAGTATCAGTTCATCAGGATCAGACAAATACTCATGAAGAAGTTCATGCAGAAGAATCAGGGCATACTGGAACTATGAGTCCGTTATTCTTTATTATTATTGCATTAATAATTGGTGCCGGAACACGTCATTTCCTTAAAAAAAGCCCCCTTCCATTTACAGTTTCCTTATTGCTGATTGGTTTGGTTCTGGGAGTGCTGTCCCGAATGGGATATTTTGGCGAATGGAATATAATCGGAATAAAGTTAAATGCCACTTTTCTTAGTGATGCTATTGGTTGGGCAGGAAATATTGATCCGCATCTAATACTATATATCTTTTTACCTACTTTAATTTTTGAAGCAGCATTTGCAATGGATGTTCATACATTTAAAAAAACATCAGCAAATGCATTTATTCTTGCCGTTCCCGGAATCATAGTTGCTATAGTGCTCACTGCTTTAATAGTAGTTGGAATGAAAATGGTGGGAATCGGACTAAATAACTGGAGTTGGGCAATGGCCTTGCTTTTTGGTGCAGTTGTCAGCGCTACCGACCCGGTAGCTGTTGTATCAATACTTAAAGATGTTGGTGCAAGTAAAAAACTGGGAACACTTATTGAAGGAGAATCAATGTTAAATGATGGTACCGCAATTGTTATTTTTATGGTATTGCTTTTGGGCATTACAGGTGCCGGATCTGATACTTCGCCAATAATAGAATTTTTCAGAGTAGCAGTAGGTGGTACTTTAGTGGGAATTCTTATTGGTTATATAGTTATCGCATGGGTTAAAAAAGTGTTTAATGATGCATTGGTTGAAATAACAGTAATTGTTGCTGCTGCTTATATGACTTTCTTTGTAGCTGAACATTTTTTACACGTATCAGGTGTTCTTGGTTTAGTATCATTTGGTTTATTTATGGCAAGTGTTGGCCGAACCAGAATAAGCCCCGAAGTAGAACACTTTCTTCACGAGTTTTGGGAATTATTTGCATTTATAGCGAATACGTTAATTTTCTTAATTGTAGGTGTTGTTATTGCAAATAATATTGTATTTACCGCTACTGATTTCTTGATTTTATTAATATTATATATTG
>JAUVUS010000238.1 GCA_030600865.1 Bacteroidales bacterium
AATCGAGTCCCCGGATTACAGTCGGGTCATAGTCCAGATATTCACCCGCTCCAAGAACCTCAACGGCTTTGAAGTATTGAAGCATTTCCAGCGAAGATTTCCAGGCCTCAAGATCCTCGAGTACCTGCATGAGACCTGCGAATTGACCTTCGTTTAGTCCGCTTTCGAGCGCATAGGCTTTCCACGCCGCTGGCGCCATGCGAGCTTGTCGATCGATAAGACGAAAAGTTGTGGGCAGTAGATCACCCTGTATCCCGATTTTCTGAAGCTGCTTCTCAGCAAGGCGCCGATTGTTCACTTTGATGCGGATCATATCCGCTGTCAGCCCAACATTACGAAAGAGTGTCGCTGCTACCGCAACGAGTTCGGCATCCGCTTCAGGGGTGCCAACACCGATAAGGTCGATATTCCACTGGAAGAATTCACGTGACCGACCTTTCTGCTTTCGCTCATATCGCCACAAGTCACATAATCACCAAACCACATATGTCCTAACTCATGAGAGACAAGGTAATATCCAAAATTACCAAGAGTTGTCATTGTTTGGTGTTCCATTCCGCCACCTAACTCGGCTAAGCAGTGTCCGTATTTTTCGTTAGCAAAAGGATAAAGGCCAAATTTATCACTAAATAATTCTATAAAGTTTATGGTTTCGTCAATGTCCGATTTATAATAATACAAACAGTCATTACCATCGTAAATATAATTCTGAATTAAAACAGGAGCGCCACCTTCCGGGTTTGCATAAATAGAATAATCCTGGTATTCTGAAACCGCATACGAGATTAGGTAATAATTAATTGGATAAAAAGTTTTCCATTCGAATCGTTTCTTATTATTAGCTAAATCAACTTCGCTGGTTAATAAGCCATTTGATCCTGCTTTGCAATCGTCGTCACAAGTTAAAAAGATATATGCAGAATCAATTTTATCTGACAAAACCTGTTTACATGGCCACCACTCATATGCATGAAAAGATTCAGACAGGGTCCATGTAACATTTTTTCCCCAGTCTTGAGAGTATGCATTTGTTACACCTCTTCCATCGGGATCTGGTGTTCCACGATAAAATATTTGTGCCTTAATATCTTCCCCAACAGAAATTGGTATATTAAAGATATATTCAATTATATTATCTGAATGTTCTACGGTTATCTTTTTATTGTCAATAAAAACAGAATCGACAGTCATGTAATTACTAAAATCGAATAATAATGTATCGAGCTCTTTGGTGACTTTAGCTTGTATAGTTACATATCCCGAAACAGAAGTTGATTGATCAGAAATTTCAATATCCAGCTTCACAAAATAAATATCGTATTTATCCATTAAGGGATTGTAGTACAGGTTGATATCACTTTTTAATCGTGATTCGTGCAAACCCTTATAAGAATCGGGATTAATCGTTTGCCCGTACAATTGTATTGTTGCAAATACAAATAATACAAGCAGGGAATTTTTCATAATACATAAAGTTTATTACATCAAAGTTACCAATAATCCCGAATATCGGTAGAGTTTAATACATGAATATGATTAGGGAGTTATAAAATACCCTAATAAACAAATTATTATTTGACTGATATACATAGTTTTCTTAAATTTATATAAAATAAAAACTTTGTAAGATGAAACAAAAAAGAATAAAAGTTAAAGGCAAAGAAGTTTCGTATTATGAATCAAGAGATAGCGGCCATCCGGTTGTTTTTGTTCATGGCATGTCATCGTCATCGTCAATTTTCATCCGACAACTTATCGACTCGGTTTTATCATATCAATTTCGTTTTATTGCTCTGGATTTAATTGGTCATGGCAATTCCGAAATTTCGGATAAGCCGGAAGAAGATTACACTATTGCAGGTCTAAGCGATTTTTTAATTCATTTTAACACTGCAATGAATTTAAAAAATGCTGTTTATGTTGGACACAATACCGGCGCAAACATTATTCTTGAAGCGTTTAACAAGCTAAACAATCCTCAGGGCTTGGTTATGCTTAGTGCGGTTCCTTTTTCAAATCCAATTTCAGATGAGATGTATTTAAAAAACACATTGTTGGATATGTTTTCAAAGGCAGGAATTGATGATAGCGAAGTTCACCAGTTAGCGAGTCTTTTTGTTGAGGAGAAAACGCAATACCCGGAATTTATACCGGAGATAATAAGGAAAGCTGATTTAAAAACCAGGAAATTTTTATTTGAATCAATTAAAAAAGGCAAATTTAAAGATCAGTTAGAAATAATAAAGGAAATTGCAGTACCCGTGGCGGTTTATTATGGTGAATATGATCAAATAATCAATTTTGATTATTTAAATTCAATTGATATTCCAACAATCTGGAGAAATTTAATTCAAATAATCAGAGATGTCGGCCATATATTGTTTTATGAAAGTCCTGCTGATTTTAATATTAGTTTTGAAACCTATTTACACACAGTTTTTAATAAATAAACAAAACCACTAAATAATTTAAATTATGAAAAAAACAATAGTATTTGCAGGAATAATCCTGTTTTCTTCTTTATTAACATTTGCTCAGGATTGTACGTTCTATTACCCTAAAACACAGGGAGCAAAATTAGAGTTTAAAAGCTTTGATAAAAAAGATAAACTTACCGGTAGCAGCATTCAAACCATAAAAAAACTTAGTGAAACAGGCAATTCTATTTCAGCGCTTATTGAAGCTCAATCTTTTGATAAGAAAGGCGAAGATTTAGGTAAAACAGAATTTAGTGTTAAGTGTGAAAATGGAGAGTATTTTGTTGATATGAAAAGTTTTATGAATGCACAAACCATGGAAGCATACGAAGAAATGGATGTAAAGGTAAAAAGCAACAACCTTGAAATTCCTGCTAATCTGAATGTTGGAGATGATCTTGGAGATGGAAAGTTAGAAATATCTATTTACAGTGAAGGAATAAGAATTATGGGAATGACAACAGATATTACTCAAAGAAAAGTAGAAGCAAAAGAAGAAATTACTACCGAGGCCGGAACTTTTGATTGTTATAAAATTACTTATACATTAACAGTAAAAACGATGTTTAGCGTAAGAGTGGAAGCTGCTGATTGGATTGCCGAGGATGTTGGAACAGTTAAAAGCGAAACATACTCTAACGGGAAGTCCTTGGGATATACTTTACTAACAGGAATAAAGAAATAAAAAAAATAGTTGAATGAAAAAGCCGGCGATTAAGCCGGCTTTTGATTTATTTTTTAATTATTTTCTGGCTTTTAACGGTCAGTCCCCTTTCGTTTTTAATAACTACAAAATAAATTACCTTATCAAAATAACTAATATCAATCTGCTTGTTCTTTGTGTCTAGCATTTTAGCACCTATAACAGAATAGATTTCAAAAGAATAATTATCCGGAGCATCAATGTTAATATAGTTAGCAGCAGGATTTGGGTAGATTTTAATTTGCTGTTCTTCAGCTAGTATGAATATATCTGTTGAAGTTGTATCTTCATCAGGATTATAAATTGCGTTTACAAATTCAGGATGATCAATAAAAGGGTTTCTATTTCCCTGGTAAGAAAATACCACTTCATTTCTGTTTCTTTCAAAATCATCTACAGGGTCTTCTTCGTTCCATTGAATTAGGGTTGAAAGTTTTCCAAATATAGGTCCGTCTGTTCCGGTATAATCCACCAGCTCTAAATCCGGATCCCCAGAACCTCCTTCGTAGCGGGTAGCCATATAAAACATCATTCGGGCAACGTCTCCTTTTTCTATCGGTCTTGGTTCCCACGAATCAGAATCTGTATAGCATTCAGTAGCTTCTGAATGTTGTGTTCCTCCGTTATCAAAATCCTTATTTCCACGAGCCGAATTTACAGAAATATCACAAGGCCTTAAATGATGTGCATCCCTGTAAGCATCTTGACTTTCTTCCGGGAAACCATGCGACTTTGCCCACACGTGTTCTCTTGACCAGCCAGCGGCACTATTGTATTCCTGAGCAGCATTAACCGATTCTCCTGTATAAATTAAAAGTACATTATCAGAATTATCAGGGTCCCTGTCAGATTCTTTCAATATATCCCAGGTATCTGTAGAGGCATCAGTATACGGATAATCAGTATGGCCTTTAATAATATTATAAAGCGCTGCTTTAAGTTCTTCGCCGTTTAAATCTTCTGCAGTGTTGTAGTATCCATCAGGGATTTGCGAAAAACAGGTAAACGCAACTAAAACTAAAATAGTTGTAAATAATTTTTTCATAGTAAGATAGGTTTGGTGCTAATTTAACGTAAATCAATGTATAATTGTTTCAGAACTGTGAAATTGGAAAAAACGCAATTTTTTCAGCAACAAATCAGGCAATTATGCTAATAGAACTGGTTGTTTTATTATTGAAATGAATATTTGTCAATTCGAATCCTAAAATAAATCATATTTTTTGCATGATTTTAGTTTATTAACAGGCCGGGAATAAAAAAGCTACCATGCGGCAGCCTTTTTGTTTTGTAGCCCCAACAGGACTCGAACCTGTATCTACAGTTTAGGAAACTGCTATTCTATCCCTTGAACTATGGGGCCAATACTAAATTTCAACATTTAACCTTTTTGCAGTTTGTGAAACTGCTATTCCTTGCCTGACTACCGACGGCAGTTAAACTGTCGAGGCAGGTATGGAGCTATTTTTGTGAGCAAAATTAGAGTTTTTAATTACATATACAAAATGTATGTTTCAGTCTTTATAACAAAAAAATGTCATCGTTTAATTTTTAATTAGCTAATAATATTCTTAATTTTAATCAAAATTACCTGAATACAAATGCTTTAAAAACTTATGTTATGAAAAAACTTACTCTATTCTTTGTAATTTTGTTTTTTGCAGCTTCTGCTTTTTCACAGGATTATATTTACCTGAAAGATAATTCAATAATAGAAGCTGTAGTACAGGAAGTAAATATAAATATGGTTAAGTATACCAAGTATTCCGATCCCGAAGGAGAGGTGCTTGCCATATCGCCTAATGCGCTTATAAAAATAGTATTCTCTAATGG
>JAUVUS010000362.1 GCA_030600865.1 Bacteroidales bacterium
GCGGTGGTGCATTTGATGGAATTGAACGAAAAATTGGTCAAAGGTTAAATACTCAAGTTGTTGGGTATTCAGCTAGCAGAGAAAAAGATCAGATCGACAAAGATAATTTATTACAATATATTGCACCTCAGGATTTAAAATCATTTGGTTTAATCCCCGAAATTATAGGACGATTACCAGTTTTAACATATTTAGACCCTCTTGAAAAAGAAGCTTTACGAAGAATTCTTACAGAACCTAAAAATGCTATTATTAAGCAATATGAAAAGCTTTTTAGGATGGACGGAGTAAAATTAAGTTTCGAAAAGGAGGTGTTTGATTACATTGTAGATAAAGCTATTGAATTTAAATTAGGAGCCAGAGGTTTACGTTCCATTTGCGAGGCCATTATGATGGATGTTATGTTTGATATGCCATCTGCAGATGAAACAGAAGCAAATATTACCCTTGAGTATGCAAAAGAAAAAATGGGTAAAATAAATATCCAAAGATTAAAAGCAGCTTAATTTTTAATTTAACATAAATCCGAATCTCGGTTTACAAATGAAATTAAACATCCGAAGTTTTAAAAACTTCGGATGTTTTTTCTTGCTTATAACTTTTATTTCTTCCTGTCTAAAGTTAATATTGTAAACGAATGCTTATTTTTTTCATCGGGTTCAAAATCTCTTCGATCAATCTCTATCCACTCTTCCATATTTATTTCAGGGAAAAATGTGTCGCCTTCGAATACATGATGAACTTTTGTTAAATATATTCTGTCAACCAACGACATGGCCTGTTCATAAATCTTCCCCCCACCAATTATAAATGCTTCCGAATCATCTTTAGCTTCTTTTATAGCATCTTCTAAAGAATGTACCACAATGCAACCTTCAGCACTATAATTCTTATCTCTTGTAATTATTACATTTGTTCTGTTTGGTAATGGCTTACCACAAGACTCAAAAGTTTTTCTGCCTTGAATAACATAATGCCCTGTTGTTGTTTCCTTAAAATATTTTAAATCACGGGGTAAATGCCATATTAAGTCATTATCTTTTCCTATTACATTATTTTCAGCAATCGCTACAATTATTGACAACATACAAAACACTTTTAATTTATAATTCTTAATTCATCATTTTTAATTAAACAGATATCTTCCCCTTTATATGAGGATGCGGATCATATTTCTCGAGTTCAAAATCATCAAATTCAAAAGAAAAAATATCTTTTTTATCAGGATTCATTTTCAGATTTGGTAAAAATTTAGGCTCACGAGATAATTGAAGTTTAACCTGGTCAATATGATTTGAATAAATATGTGCATCACCTAATGTATGAACAAACTCGAAAGGCTCCAGACCTGTTGCCTGCGCTACCATTTTTAATAAAATAGCATACGATGCTATATTGAATGGTACTCCCAAAAATATATCAGCACTTCGTTGATACAACTGACAAGAAAGCTTTCCATTTGCAACATAAAATTGGACTAATATATGACAAGGTGGTAAAGCCATATTTTTTAAATCACCTACATTCCATGCACTAACAATATGTCGTCGCGAATCAGGATTATTTTTAATTGAATCAATAATCTGAGAAATCTGATCAACTGATTCTCCGTTCGGAGCGGGCCATGATCGCCACTGATATCCGTAAATATTTCCCAAATCACCGTTTTCGTCCGCCCACTCATTCCAAATATTTACTTTATGATCATTCAAATATTTTATATTGGTATCACCATTTAAAAACCAAAGTAATTCATAGATTATGGATTTTATATGAAGTTTTTTAGTCGTAAGTAAAGGAAAACCATCCTGCAAATTAAACCTCATTTGATAACCAAAAGTACTGATTGTACCGGTACCTGTACGATCCTCTTTTTTTACACCGTTTTTTAAAACATGGTCAAGTAAGTTGAGATATTGTTTCATTTCAATGATTTTTTCAGAATAAGTTATAAACTTGTAAAATTAAAAAAACAATAAGCAGAATTGTTCATTTCATAAGATTTCTATTCAACAATTTATAAGCAATTCACAAAGCAAAATTGCATAAAGACCTGTTACATCAACATATTATACTGTTTTAACTGTTAATAAAAAATAATTTATTACATTTGAGCATTTAATTACCAGAATTACCTAAACAGCTTTATATGTCAAAAGTATTTTCACTCTCGGAAGCAGCTTCCATTGCTTTACACGGAATTATTCTTATTGCACGTGAAAAAGAAGGATTAAATGTAATAAAAATTGCCGAACGTACCAGTACATCAAAACATCATGTTGCCAAAGTAATGCAACGACTGGTAAAAGCCGGATATTTAACTTCGCAACGAGGCCCGAGTGGTGGTTTTTCTTTAAAAAAGAAAGCCGAAGATATTAGTTTTCTGGAACTTTATGAAGTAATAGAAGGTGTCATTGAAATTAGTACCTGCCCAATGGATAAACCTATATGCCCGTTTGATAAATGTATTTTTAAGAATGTAACAAGCAAACTGACACTTGAGTTTAAAAATTATTTACAGGAACAAACTGTTGATCAGTATATTCAATAGATATTGTTTTAGGTAATGAGTATCGATATGTCAATATTCTGACACCTAAACTCAAATCTAAATATCTAATCAATAAAATTTATTTAATCATTTACGCATTTAATCATTCCCTCTAAAATAACAACAGAGATATTTTTTTACCACTAAAACATACTGTTATTATATTCACAATCTGAATATTACATAACAAAACCCTTAATACATGCTAAATAACATGATATAAATCATCAGAAAAAATTTGGTCAGGTGTAAAACTTATTGTTATTTTGGTATTCGATTACTTAATTACTTTTTAAGATACAATATGAAAAGACAAATAATAGAAATAGATGAAGAAAAATGCAACGGATGCGGTTTGTGTATACCAAACTGTCACGAAGGTGCATTACAAATGATTGATGGAAAAGCCAGATTAATCAGTGATTTAATGTGTGATGGTTTAGGTGCTTGCATTGGCCATTGTCCTGAAGGAGCAATTGAAATTATTGAGCGTGAAGCCCAACCTTACGATGAAATTGCTGTAATTAAAGAAATGGTAACTAAGGGTAGAAACACAGTTATAGCACATCTTACACACTTAAAAGACCATAAAGAATTTGGATTTTATAAACAAGGTATAAAATGGATGCAGGAAAACAAAACCAATATTGATTTCGATGTTAATGAAGTAATAAACACGGTAAGTAAAAGCGAAATGGATAAAAAAGAACCCGTTCAAATAAAAACAGAACCAATTCATAACCATAATCACGAACATGGTGAAGGATGCCCCGGATCATTATCACAATCATTTAATCAACCTGAAACTACTACGGCACAACATACCGGAGAAGCTCAGTCACAATTAACTCACTGGCCTGTGCAAATGCATCTTATAAATCCGGCAGCATCACATTTTCATAATTCAGATTTAGTTTTGGCTGCTGATTGTGTTGCATTTTCTATGGGCGATTTTCATAATAAACATTTAAAAGGGAAAACTCTGGCAATAGCTTGCCCGAAATTAGATTCAAATACAGACGTCTATGTTCAGAAATTAATCTCGCTTATTGATGATGCAAAAGTAAATACCATTACAGTAATGAAAATGAC
>JAUVUS010000187.1 GCA_030600865.1 Bacteroidales bacterium
TACATATAAAAGTAAAGGATTAGCAAATCATTTAGGCTTAACAAATTTATATATCACCTTTAGTGGATATTGGCCTGAAATAGGCTCAAATTTTCCAACCTGTTCATTTAAAGAAACAGAAGCATATGCGGTATGTGGAAGGCTTTCAGATGATGAAAAGGAAGTTTTAGTAGTTGCATCTGCTGGTAACACAGCAAGAGCATTTGCAAGTGTTTGTTCTGAAAACAATATTCCATTATTATTGTGTGTTCCTGAAGACTATCTAGACGTTATGTGGTTTAATAAACCTATTAACGACTGTGTAAAATTAGTAGCAACAAAAAGTGGAAGTGATTATTATGATGCCATTCATTTATCTAACCTGGCTTGCCAACTAGATGGTTTTATTCCTGAAGGTGGTGCTAAAAATATTGCCCGACGCGAAGGTATGGGAACTACTGTTCTTTCTGCTGTACATGAAATAAGAAAAATACCGGACTACTACTTTCAGGCTGTCGGCAGTAGTACAGGTGCAATAGCTGCATGGGAAGCTAATTTAAGGCTAATAGAAGATGGTAGATTCGGTAATAACAAAATGAAATTAATGGTTTCACAAAACGAACCGTTTAAAATATTGCAAGACGCATGGAGAGCTGATTCACGCGAAATATTACCAATGGACGATGACGAAGAACGTAAAAAAGTCGAAATAATTATTTCAAAAGTATTATCAAACAGAAGGCCTAATTATTCAATACCGGGAGGATTATATGACGCTATGAAAGATGCCGGTGGCGATGTTCTTACTGCAACTAACGAAGAACTTATTGAAGCAGGTAAATTATTTGAAGAGCTGGAAGGTAATGATATTCATTCTGCAGCAGCAGTTGCAACATCAACGTTAATTAAAGCTGTAAATGATGGTACCGTTGAAAAAGATGCTTTAGTAATGTTAAATATTACTGGTGGTGGTGAAGAAAAATTCAAACGTGAAAATGATATTGTTTATCTTAAACCTAAACATATTTTCGATATCAACCCTGATTTAGAAACAATAAAAGAAGTTTTAGATAAACTATTCTAAAGAATATTATCAAAAAAGCAGAACCAATTAGTGTCAGTCTCTAAAGTCGGAGTTTGAGCTAGAAAGTTCATTTTTAAGGCTTGCTAATTTTTTAAAACGCAGTTTACGGTCCTGCGTTAGCGGGCGTGTGGGTTCCCACAGCCGTAGCTATCAGTCACCCGTAAAAACTACAAGAATATAACACTTAGTCAACAAACTACCAAAACCCCACATGCACGCTGAACGCATGTTAGCCAACGTTAAAATTGTGGTGATTTAATAATTTTTTATTCTAGCTAATCTTTAACACAACGAACAGAATACATAGATCCCTTACGAATTTGTTCATAAATAACAGGTGTATTTACATCCAAAACAATGTTATGAGCACGCCAGTCACCAGAGGAACTTGCACTCCACCATTTACCAATACCATTACCTGCCGAAGCCCCTTGATAATACTCAATATATCCACCTGGTAAAGCTGTAAAACCGCTGCTATTTGTTGCACCGCCCCCCCATAATGTTACTTCGGTAGCTTTCATTTTTTCTCCTGCCACCTCGTATCCACCAAGATAATCTACTAATTCATACCATTCTTCCTTTGTTGGAACATGCCAACCATCTGGGCATACTTTGTTTGAATTTACTACCAACCAATTATATAAAGCTCCATATTCATCTTTATTATTAATATTATCACTATTCCAACAATAACCAGAAGCATTGCCACTGTACAATTCATTATGATCATACAAATAAGGAATTTCTATATCATCATTATACTTAGTAGTTTTAAGATTTTCAGCCATCCAAGTTTGCTCACCTATTTTCACTACTCTATAAACATTACCATCTATATCGGCTAAATCATATGTAGTGAAAGCTTTTTGAATACCGTAACTTGTACCTTTAACATTAGTTGCAAATACTTTAGCATAGTAAGTTGTACTACGTTGCAAATCAGTAATTAGTGCGGTAAAGGTATCACTATTTGTATTATCAACAGTTTTACTGTCCATAATAGTTGGATTTTGGTTTTTGCTCCAACAAACCCCACGTTCAATAATTTCATTACCTCCATTATTAACAATTATTCCAGTACATGTAGCACTATTTAGTGTAATACTTTGTATGGTATCTGTTAATATAACTGGCAAGGAAGCATTTATAGTAATAACAATTTCATCCGAATTATAAGCACCAACATTATCATACGCAACGGCTTTTAAAATGTGCTCTCCAGATTCAACATTTGCCGTTATCCATTCATGTTTATAAAAAGAATTAGTTGCATTCGCTATGTTCTCATCATCAAAAAACAAATTTAATTCGGAAACACGACCATCCACATCGTCAGTGTCTACAGTTAATTCTATTGTATCGCCAGATGAAAATGATGCTCCATTAACAGGTGAAATTATGTTACAATCTGGTTTTTGATTTCCTTCTTCTGTTGTACAACTTAAGTTTAAAAATAAGAATGAAACTGAGACACAAATAATTAAATTATACGATATTGATAAATACTTTCTCATGCGTTAATTTTTAAAATTCGAGTACAAATGTAAATTGTTTTATAAATAATCCAAAAATATATAAGTATATACGATAAAATTCAAGAATTCAGAGACAACAATTTTAATGTTGGCTAACTAGAGTAAATGAGCATTTAATAAAATTAGCGTAACACAAAAATGGTCTTAATAGACAAACTCTAATTGGTTCTGCTTTTTAATTTATCAATAAGCATTTCTAATTCTTTAGGTTTTTGAGTTCCAATAAGAATTTTCTTACCATCTTTTAAAATTAATTGCAAACCATATTTCCCAGAAACATTAAATGCCTTACCATTTTTAAAATGCCTTTGAATGCCATATCCTCCATACTCTTTAAATGGTTTATAATAGCGTATATAAAAATCTAAAATATCATCCCAATAAATAATTCGAGGTTTTACATGAAATGGTTTATATCGATAAGTAATTTTAGCCTCATCAATTTCTATATCCAGTCTCATAATTATTACAACTATATTAAACAATATAATTAAACACAAACTAAATATTATTGACGATACAGCCGGGATATCCGTTTCCTTTGAAAACTGCTCTGATAACGCCCAAAGCATTATACCATATAAGCAAATAAAAAATAGCCATTTCCAGCTTAAATCAATTTTTTGTGATTCCTTAAAATGAATTCCTGCCATAATTTTATGTTTTGATATTAAATCAAAAATATAAAAACCAATAATCAATAAAAAATAAAGCGACGAAATACCGTCGCTCCATCTATATACTTTGAAAGCTTAATCTTTATTAAAACAATTTAGGAATCCATCTCCGAACTCTTTTCATATAATTAGCATAATCATCACCAAACTGATTGAGCAATAATTTTTCTTCGTGACGAGCAATGAAATTATAAAAAATAAATGTTGCAATAAAAGTTATAAAAAGCGGTAAAGAAAGCATCAAAACAGTTATTCCTAAATAAAATAATAAAGCTCCCAGATACATCGGATGTCTGACTTTGTCGTAAACTTTATTGTGTATTATCTCAGGGTTATCACGTTTTGTACCAAAAACCATTTTCATGCTTTTTCTGGCTAAATAAAACCCATATAACAAAATAATCACTCCAAGTGGAATATATATCCACAAAGACATTTTTAACTCAAGATAATCAGGTAACTGAATGAAAAATGCATCTGCAATCCAAACTATTAGGAAAATGATTAAAAAGATCAATTGACCTAAATCACCGAAAGGATGTTCTCCCGTTAGATCCTGTCTTTCTTCGTGTTTTTTAACTTTTAGATTATTATCCATCCTTCTTTATAATATTATCTATTTCAACATTTGGTATCATACTGAACACCTGCCTGCCAGCAGGCGGGTGTTCAGTATGACTTTTTATAATTCCTTTTGAACACTTCAATAACTTATAAAATTATTTTTGATCCTGTTCTTTACGACGCTCAATATAATCATTATAAGTTTGCTCACCTTCATCCCACCAAAAATCATCGAAGTATTTCCAGTCTTTAAACTTACGATCTTTTCTGCTTTTTTCTCTCCAGTGATCAAAAAACTTCTTTTTGTGAAATTCACCTTTTGGGTGTTCAGGGCCATGTTTAAAACCACCAAAAACCAAGCGTGCTAATAGTACTATACCTGCTGCCTGCCAGAATGTTATTGTTATTAATCCGAATAATACCGGCATTAGCCAATTCCAAAGCAACATTACAAAATATCCGAAAATAAATGCAAATCCTACTGCCGCCATAGCTCCCAGGATAATAAATCCGAAGAACCTTAATCCTCTTAAAAAAGGATGCGTTTTGTGTCTGTATACTCTTTCCATAATTTTATTTTTTTAATTGTTATCTATCTGTCGCCTGTCTGTCGACAGGTAAAGCAGACAAGTTTCTATTTAATTATCATTTTCTATGTAAAAATCATCAGGCCTGATTATTTCTTTTAGTTTTTTAACTCCCCTGTGTTTCCACGATAAAAGAGTGCCTATAGGTATTTTAAGTTGGTCCGATAATTCATCAAAGGTATAACCGTCAATTTCTGTTGCAACAAAAACCATTTGCTGATTCGGACTTAATTGATCCAATGCTTCGTGAATAGAGTCGTAAAATTTTTCATCGTCAATTTCCCTTAAAATTATTTCACCTTCATCAGGAATATTTTCTGAAAAATACTCTTCACCCTCATCATCTGTAAATTTTTCAAAAGGAATTTCCTTTTTTGGTTTTCTTTGAAAGTCGGTAATTCTATTTCGAATCGATCTATAAACATATCCTGCAATATTTTCCAGATGCTCATCAAAATCGAGTTTAGAAAAAAGATTAACTGCAACGTCCTGAACAATATCCTCAGCACTAACATCATAGTATCTTTCATTAAAATATCTGCGTACGTACGATACCAGATTTCGATATTCAGATGAAATAAATGATCTTAAGCCTTTATGTTCTTTTTCGACTTTCATACTAGACCTGACGGAGTATTTTTAAATTATTGCACTTCTATAGAAATATTTAATTTTTAATACAAAAAACTTATATCTAAAAATAACAAAAAAAGTGATTGGTAATCCCGAAAACTTTCGGGAGTGATTGGTGAGTGATAATTGTGAAATAGTAAATTGAATGATTAGCATGTAGAGGGATAAGTATAAAAGCCTCTTTAACAGGCTGTTATCTGCTAATTGCTTTTTAATAATGTTTCTTCGAGCAACTCAACAGCCAGTTTTACAAAATTTGTGCATTTTTTATTAAAAACATCAGCTTTATTTGCCTGCTCCATTCCCTCTTGGGTATTAATATCAAACTTTATTAAAGTCTTACAATTAATACTACCATGCGACTCAATAAACTTATGCGAAAATTCCTGGATTAAATGATTCGTAATTTCTTTAGCTTCGTCATCATCATCTTTATAGTTTCCTCTTAAAAAACCAATAACCATAAAGGCTCCGGTAACTGCACCACATGTTTGTTGCAAACGTCCCATACCTCCTCCAAAACCTGAAGCCATACGAAGAGCAGTTTCTTCGTCAATATTTAAGATATCTGCGAATGATAATATTACTCCAAAGGATTTAATTGCGCACAATCAGTAATAGTATCATTCGCAGATATCTTAAATATTGACGAAGAAA
>JAUVUS010000076.1 GCA_030600865.1 Bacteroidales bacterium
AGCGAAATTGTAAAAAGGAGTGCAAGTGGAATCATGGATGCTATTACCAGTGCCGAACGAATATTCCCAAGCAATAGCACAACAATTAAAATAACGATCAAACATCCTAAAATAAGGTTTTCAGCTATTGTAAATGATGTTTTGCCGATTAATTCACTTCTTTCGAGTATTGGATTAATAAAAACTCCTTCGGGCAAACTTTTTTGAACTTCATCAACGCGTTTTATTACATCAGTAATTACTTTTTTTGAATTGGCATCTTTAAGCATCATCATTTGACCAAGAACCTTTTCTCCTTCACCATTTGCTGTTATAGCACCATAACGATTAGCGTATCCAAAACGAACTTCTGCTATATCTCGTATTAAAACCGGTATTCCATTATTGTTTCTAACAACGATTGAACCAATGTCTTCAATAGACTTAACCATTCCGTCGCCACGAATAAAATAACTCCGGTTTTGTTTTTCGATGTAAGCACCTCCGGCTACACTGTTATTTTTACTCAGAGCATCAAATACTTCAAGCAAGGTTATATTTAAACTTTTTAGTTGCTTGGGATTGATTGCAATTTCGTATTGTTTAAGAAATCCACCCCAGGTATTTACCTCAACAACGCCTGGAATTCCTGATAATTGTCGTTTTACAATCCAATCCTGAATTGTACGTAATTCCATTGGTGAATAACGATCTTCGTAACCTGGTTTTGTATCAAGAATATACTGGTATATTTCACCCAAACCTGTAGTTATTGGGCCCATTTCGGGAACTCCAAATCCTTCCGGAATATTAGCAGCAGCAGTTTTTATTTTTTCTGCAATAAGTTGTCGGGGTAAATAAGTTCCTATATCATCATCAAAAACAATAGTTACAACAGATAAACCAAATTTTGAAATAGATCGAATTTCATTAACTCCCGGCAAGTTTGCCATTTCAAGTTCTATCGGATATGTAATAAATTGTTCCACATCCTGTGTTGATAAATTCCCCGATGTAGTAATTACCTGTATTTGGTTATTGGTGATATCCGGTACGGCACCTACCGGTATTTGTGAAACAGAGAACAACCCGAAAGCGGCTATGGTTAAAGTGAAAAGAATAACAATAAGCTTGTTCTTAATGCTGAAGTTGATTATTTGGTTGATCATGAGTGCTGCAGATTAAATCGTATAATAAGGATTCTAAATTTAAGACAATTTTTCGTCTTAAAGAATTCTTATACACAATCTAAATTGCAAAATGTTCGATAGAAAAAAACGTACAGTAATGTGTGTTATACTGCCAGCGTTATATTATTTCGGGTTGCTGCTTAAAACGAAGCAAGTTGCGTAAGAATTTTTTTTATTTGTCACCTTTATTCGGATTCTTATTAGGATAACAACAAAGAACATTATCTAAATATTCAATTCCACAAAAATAAGGACATATTGAAATGTTCTTTACTGCACATTTATGTTTATTAGAATTTTCAATGTCATTCCAGGGACACTTATCTTAATTCCAAGATATGTCCTTATTTTCTGTTGTTAAATCAATGTCCATATTTGCTCCATCAAGTTTCTTGATAATTTTGTTGTTATCTTTTGTCATGATGATTGCATAAAGTTAATTTTTAAGTTCATTGGACATTCTTGTCCGATGAGAGATAAAAAAACGCACAGGAATGTGCGTTATACTACAAGCATTATTTTATTGCAGGTTGCTGTTTTAAACTTCGGTATAAAAGGAATACTCCAATAAATACAAATGGTATACTTAACCATTGTCCCATATTTAATGACATGCCTTGCTCAAAATTAACCTGAACTTCTTTTATAAATTCAATAAAAAATCGAGCGGTGAAAAGAAGAATTAGGAATAAACCAAAAATTAATCCTTGTTTTAATTGAGCGCCCTTTTTATTGTAAATGGTATATAGAAGTACAAATATTACCAAATAAGAAAGTGCTTCGTAAATTTGTGTTGGGTGTTTAGGTAGTACTTCTCCATTACGAACAAAAATAAATCCCCAAGGTAGTTCTGTCGGGTTACCATAAATTTCGGAATTCATTAAATTTCCCATGCGAATTAAGAAACCTGCTAATGCAACAACTATTACAATTCTATCCATTGTCCATAAATATGGTTTTTTGTGCTTTTTAGAAAAATAGTAAATAGCTATTAATATACCAACAGCTGCACCATGGCTGGCTAAACCACCATGCCAAATTTTAATGATTTCCCATGGATTACTTAAATAATAATCGGGTTGATAAAATAAACAATGTCCTAATCGCGCACCAATAACTGTACCAACGGCCATATAAACGGTTAATTTATCTAACAACTCAATGGTTAAACCTTCTTTTTTAAACATTTTTTGCATGATTATATATCCAAAAAAGAAAGACGACGCGAATAATAATCCGTAATATCTTATTGAAAGTCCCCAAAAGCCAACAATTTCCGGATCAACATTCCAGTTAATATAGTTTAGTAACATTTTGATTTATTTTATTTAATGTACAAATGTATGAAAATTAAAAATGCCTAAAATACTTACAAATGCCTAAAATTAAAAATAGCTAAACATTTTAGACATTTTAGGTATTCATAATTTATAATTTTAATTTATTTTAGCTCATTTTAGGCATTTATAATTGTATCTTGTAATTTTGAAAAGAATCATGAAGGTTAACAGCATACAAAAGCTTATTTATTTATTGATAATTAGCGCCATATTTTTTAGCGGATGTGCAAAGATTGTTGCGCCTACAGGCGGACCAAAAGACGAAGATCATCCATTGATAGTAGAAATAGACCCTCCGGACAATACAGTAAACTTTGATAGTAAAAAAATAAATATAACGTTTAACGAATATATTCAGTTAAAAGATTTAAATAATAACTTGATTATTTCACCTCCAATTGAAGAAAAACCAGAAATTAAAGAGAAAGGGAAAACATTGGTAATTGAGTTTGAGGAAGAATTAAAGGATTCTACAACATATAATATTTATTTTGGCAATTCAGTTCAGGATTTTAATGAAGGAAACCCAATCGAGAACTTTCAATATGTTTTATCCACAGGTTCTTATATAGATTCTTTATCAATAGAAGGCCAGGTAATAAATTCATTTAATTTATTGCCGGAAGAAGGTGTTTATATTATGCTTTACAAAGATTTTGAAGATTCTGTTCCTATAAAGCAAATGCCTCTTTATATTTCAAAAACAAATGAAGAAGGAATCTATAGAATTAATAATATTGGAAACAATCAATATAAATTATTTTGTTTAAGAGATTTTAATAAAAACTATTTATTCGATTTACCAAATGAAGATATTGCTTACTTGGATTCGATAGTGGGCTTTGAATTGATAACAGAAACAAAAATTGACACCATTTTTAAATCAGATTCGAGTTTAACAGATTCTGTTGAAAATTTGCAGGATAGTATTTCTATAATTGATGATTTTGAGGAAGATACCCTGCTTTTAAAACAGGTAATAAGAGAAGATTCTATAACCATTGAATATGACAGTTTAGTGCATAAACCAGAAAAAGAGATAGATTCGATAATTATTGAATCGAATTCATATTTCCCTGTTCACAATTATGTTTTAAGACTTTTTACCGAAGAGCGGGAAGTTCAGTATTTAGCTAATAACACGAGAGACACAAAGCAAAAAATAGAAATCGTGTTTAATAAACCCGTAAAAGATAGTATAGTATTTACTATTGCCGATACTATAATTGAAAAGGAGTGGTATATTAAAGAAACAGGGCTGAACAATGACTCAATAACTTATTGGTTAACAGACAGCTCTATTTATAAAAAAGAAAACCTCGTTTTTGTTCTTACATATCAAAAAGAAGATTCAAACCTTATTTATCAATGGAATACAGATACACTAAATCTCAGGTTTTTTGAGCAAGAGAAAAAGAAAAACGAACCTGTCGACACTAGTTTAAAATATGCCTTAAATATCAAAAACAAGGGTACGTTAGACCTAAACAGTCAATTGAATTTTCTTTTTGAAACACCCATTCAATCTTATGATACATCATTAATAAATCTTTTTGCAGTTATTGATACTGTAGAATTTCCAGTTGAGTTCAATTTTTCAAAAGATAGTATTAAGCTTAGAAAATATCAATTATCTGTTGATTGGTGCGAGGATACGGTTTATAGACTGGAGATTTACCCAAATGCGTTTAAAGATATTTATGAAACAGTTAACGATACAAACATAATTCAGTTTGCAACCCAGAAGAGAGACTTTTATGGTAAAATATTAACAGATATTACAGGAGTGGATTCTTCATTTCAAATTATTTGTCAGCTTATTTTACCGGGTAATGACAAGGCAGCGATTTACAGGGAAACGATTAAATCTGAAAACCGGATTGTTGAATTTGATTTCTTGCCTCCTAAGGAATTTATGTTTAAAGTAATTATTGATAAAAACCTTAACAATGAGTGGGATACGGGCGAATATTTAAAGCACATTCAGCCTGAGGAAGTATTGTATTATGAGGAAAAAATTAAAGTCCGCTCCAACTGGGATATTGAAATAAACTTTAATGTAAATAAATAATTTTAGCATGTCTGTACTTCTTGAATTTGCTATGTTTCCAACAGACAAGCCCGGTGATAGTGCCAGCGAGTCTGTAAGTAAAATTATTGATATGATTAACAAAAGCGGAATAACTTATAAATTAACCGCTATGGGTACAATAATTGAAACTGAAACTCTTGAAGAAGCTTTAGCAATTGTAAACCGATCGTATAAAGTTCTTGAACCCTTTTCGAAAAGAGTTTATTCTACTATTACAATAGATATTAGGAAAGAAAAATCGGATCGGTTAAATCAAAAGATCAAATCGATTGAATCTAAAATTGGGAAAGTCAACAAATAAAACACTTATTGTTTTTCGATAAAAAGTGAACAAAACAGTTCTTTTTTACGTAGAAATATAATACCTTGTTGCGCCCTAATTTATTAATTAATATTTGTTTAAAACCAGTGTGCTATGGTTAAACGCATTGTCTATATATTGTTTCTGGTTATTATCTCAACCGTTGTATTTTCTCAGCAAAAAATCAAAATTGATTTAAAACAAGCTAAACAAAAAACAAAAAATACAGAAATAGTTAAAAATATTTCGAATGGACTAATACTATCAGAGACGATTTCTACTTTTGAATTAGTTGAGAAAGAAACAAAAGAAGGTTTATTTAGTCAGTTGATATCGGATGGGATGAGTAAAACTTTCGATGAAGGGAAACCAGATTTGCCGGTTGTTAACAGACTTATCGAAATACCATTTAATTCAGATGCTAAAATAAAAGTGATAAGTTTCGATGAAGAAATTATAGAGTTAAAAGATTATGGCTTAACCAAGTTAATTATTCCGGCTCAACCTTCACATGCAAAAAGTGAAGACATAAAAGATGTTCCTTTTATTAAAGATCAAGTAGTTTATAGTAAAAATGAATTTTTTAAAAAAGACATTGTTAAGTTTGAAGATAAAGGATATTTGCGTGACAAACATTTAGGGTATTTAGAAATTTCTCCATTTGCGTATAATCCGGTTACAAATACTTTAAAGGTTTTAAATAATATCGAAATAGAAATATCATTTATTCCAAAACAGAATATTAAACCTCAAAGTATAGACAGATTAAAATCGCCATATTTTGAAAACATAGCATATAACACAATTAACGAAATTGAAGATACAAAAGCATTAATTAATGGCCCTGTAAAATATGTAATTGTTTCTGACCCTATGTTTAAAGAAACCTTACAAGTTTTTGTTGAATGGAAAACAATGAAAGGATTTAATGTTGTTGAAGCATATACTGATGATGCAGATGTTGGAACTACAACTACTACAATAAAAGCCTATTTACAAGATTTATATGATAATCCTGATGATGGCGTTTCTCCAAGCTTCGTTTTATTAGTTGGTGATGTTGCACAAATACCTGCTTTTAGTGGATCAGGACATTATACAGACCTTTATTATTGTGAATATACAGGTGATAAATTGCCTGAAGTATTTTATGGAAGATTCTCAGCAGAAACAATAGAAGAATTACAGCCACAGATTGATAAAACACTTGAAATTGAAAAGTATGAAATGCCTGATCCTTCATATTTAGATAATGTTGTTTTAGTTGCAGGTGTTGATGGATCTTATGCACCAACCTGGGGTAATGGAGCAATTAATTATGTAAATAATTATTATACAAATACAGAAAATGAGATTGCTTCATATTATTATCTTTATAATGATGATAGTGGTGTAATGGCTTCAAATAATTCTGGAGCTTCTGCTTCAATAAGAAGCTATATAAGTTCAGGAGTTAGTTTTGTGAACTATACAGCGCATTGTAGTTTAGATGGTTGGGTTAACCCTAGTTTTATTAGAACTCATATTGATAATTTAACCAATGAACACATGTATCCTTTAATAATAGGGAACTGTTGTGAATCAAGTACATTTAGTGCTAATGACTGTTTTGCAGAAAAGATATTAATGGCTGAAAACAAAGGCGCTGTTGGCTATATTGGAGGTTCAAATAGTACTTATTGGGATGAGGATTACTGGTGGGCTATTGGTGTTTCTTCAATTACCGTAAATCCAACATACGAAGACAGTGAATTAGGCGCGTATGACAGGTTTTTTCATTTAAATGGAGAGGCAAAAGAAGACTGGTATGTAACTCAGGGACAAATAAACGTAGCAGGGAATTTGGCTGTTGAGTCATCAACATCCTCCCTTAAAGAATACTATTGGGAAATTTATCATCTTATGGGTGATCCTTCTTTAACTCCTTATGTTACTGTTCCCGAAGTTTTAATTGCATCATATAATTCAGAAATTATTACTGGTTCTTCTAGCTTTCAGGTTTCTGCTGAAGAAGATGCTTATGTTGCAATTTCTAAGGACGGTGTATTGCTTGATGCCCAATTGGTTGATGCTACAGGTGCTGTTGAATTATCTTTTGATCCATTGGAAGAATCCGGGATACTTAATCTTGTAATAACAAAACAAAATAGGCAGCCAACAATTGATGAAATTACGATTGTACCAGCAACAACTCCTTATGTGCTTTTAGATTATTACATAATTGATGATGTTTTGGGAAATAATAATTCCGAAGTTGATTTTGGAGAAACAATAAAGCTGGATATTCAGTTAAAGAATTTCTCTGACACCTATGATGCATTTAATGTCATTGCTAATTTAATATCTGTTGACACAAATATTATATTAATTGATTCTGTTGAAACATTCGGAACAATCCTAAAAACAGATTCATCATTATTAGAAGTATCATTTACAATTGAGTTTAAAACTAAATTCTCTGATCAGCAAAAAGTTAAATTTGATTTAGAAATTTTAGGAGAGGATGCAGAAAGTGTTGAATACACATGGAACTCTAAAATTGATCTAATTGTAAATGCTCCTGAATTAGAGATTGGAAATTTATTTATTGATGATGCTTCTGGTAACAACGATGGCATTGTAGATCCGGGCGAAACTGCTGATATTGCTTTAATCGTAACGAACGAAGGCAGTGCATTAATTGAAAACCTGGATGCTAAAATTGAGTTAATAAGAGGAAGTTCATATTTGATATTTACAAATCAAAATTCTGGCGATTTTAGTTTAGATGCAAATGAGTTGGATACTGTTAAATTTACAGTAACTGTCTCTGAGATGGAAAATGATGGATTATTTGCAGAGTTATTATTTACAATAGAAGACAATAACTATAACTATTATATAGATTCGGCAATAAATGAAATAGTAATTGGAGAAATTATAGAATATGATATTGATACATTAAATGAAGTGTTTATTGTTACACAGGGGTTATTTTATGACTCAGGGGGAGCAAGTGACAATTATGCAAATAATGAAAATGACACCATTACTTTTTATCCTGACAATACAAGAGGAAAATTGAAAGTAGTATTTAACTCCTTTAGTGTTGAACCATATGGAAGTGGGTGTTATGACTTTTTAGAAATATATGATAGTGAGAATATAACAGACTCAACTTTAATTGGAAGTTTTTGCAATTCAAATGTGCCTGACACATTTTTAGCTACAAATGAATCAGGAGCATTAACGTTTAGGTTTGATTCTGATGTATCGGTTACAAAAAGTGGTTGGGAGGCAAAGATTTCCAATACAGGATATTTCGTAAAATTTGTGGTTAACGATTCTAATGGTGCTATTGAAGATGCGATAGTTGAATTTAATAATGAAGAAAAAGCCACAAATTCAAATGGTGAGGTAACTTTTAATTATGTTACCGTAGGAGAAAATTTAGAATATAAAGTTAGTAAATTAAATTATGATAATTTTGATGGAACAATAAGCGTTAATGAAGATGTAACAGAAAATGTACTTCTTTCTGGAGGAATAGCTACTTTTAATATTTCTTTTACCATTACTGGCGGTGAAAACCCAATTCCAGACACTAAAATTAACTTCTTAAATCAGGATGTCTATACGAATTCAGAAGGAAAATATACTTTTGAAAATATTGAATATAGTATGAATGAAAAATATTTAATATCAAAAGATGGATATTATGATTTCATTGATTCAGTTGATGTTGACACAAATAGAAATCTTGGAATTGAGCTTGAGCTTATAACTTATAATGTCACATTTATAGTATATGATAATAATGAGCATTTAC
>JAUVUS010000363.1 GCA_030600865.1 Bacteroidales bacterium
AGAATCTTTTAATGCTAAAATAAAAGCTTTCAGAGCGACACAAAGAGGTGTGACAGATATATCTTTTTTCCTTTTTAGACTTGCTAAAATTTATGCCTAAGCCACCCTAATTTTCTGCTGATCCTTTTCTATCGATTGCTGAAACTCAACATATAAATCTTTTTTTGCAGCTTCAACTTTCCAATCGTCAAAATTTCCGGTTTTTAAATTTTGTAATTGCTCTAATACAAGCTCTTCAGCCGAAATAAGTTTCTGTCCAACAATTTTTGGAACAAAAAATACAAGAGTTGCTCCATGATCGTTATAAGGTAAAGGAATTACTCCTGCAAACATTAATTTATTATCAATTGAGAGCTTATCCAATAAACCGGACTGATTATAATTTGATAAAATATTTTGAGCAATATCCAGAGCTATTTTATCCGGATGACCTTTGGGAACAGTTCTAAATCCCAGCAATCCCAATTTTATCGGACTTAGTTTTGCTTCGACAAATTCACGACCATCAAAAGGCTCTTCTTCCCATACTTTTGGTTCAGGCACATTCCCTGATTCCAATTTTCCGAAAGTTTTATCAATTAATGGTTTTACTGTTTCTGAATCAAAATTCCCTGATAGTATCAAAGCCATGTTATTAGCAACATAATAATTCTTAAAAAACTCATACATTTTAGTTAACGAAGGATTCTTTAAATCATCAATTGTTCCTATTATTGTTTGTTGGCCATAAGGATGATTTTTAAAGAAATTTTTCTGGAATTTTTCTATCAGATTTGACATGAATTGATCGGAATACATATTTTTTTCTTCGTAAACTACCTCAAGCTCCGATTGAAAACCGCGAAATACAGGCTCTTTCATCCTGTGTGCGTTAAGCTCCAACCATTTCTCAATTTGATTTGGAGGAAATGAGTTATAAAATACTGTTTGATCAGGGCCTGTTCCTGCATTTATATTTTTGCTTCCCATACTGTTTAGTACATTGCTAAATTCATTTGGAATAGCATACTCATTTGCTTTAACCGATTCTTCGTTTATTAATTTTTGAATAGTTTTTCTTTCTTCTTCATCTGTTGTTTTACCTAACTTGTCGTATAGTTCGAAAATTTTATCAATATGTACCTTTTCTTTTTCCCAATTTGTTGTTCCAAGTTTAGTAGTTCCTTTAAAAAGTATGTGTTCCTGATAATGAGCCATTCCGGTAGCATCTGCAGGATCGTTTTTTGCACCGGCTTTTGTAACCACCATTCCAAAAACTTCCGGAGTATTGTGGTCTTCATTTAAATATACGGTTAATCCGTTTTCAAGTTTATATTCTTCAATGTTTTGCCCTGATAAAGGCTTTAAAAACAAACCCAGTAAAAGGCTCAGTATCAAATAAATTTTAATTCTCATAATACATCATTTTAATAATTATTAATATTAGTTACAATTCTAAATTAGATAACGAAGATAATAAAATGTTCATTGTTTATCAATAAAAAGAAATTTGCTAAAAGACGATTAATAATTTGTTCCGTTACAGATATATAAAAATAATTATTCGAATAGTTACCTAATGCAAAGATTGATTTTATATCCGTATTATTGATATTAAACAAAAATTCTTATCTTGCCAATTACTAAAAACTAAAACTATTAAATATGAAAACTAAATTTTTATTTGTTGCTTTTTTATTGGCTGTGTTTTTATCACCTGATTTATTTGCACAAGAAGCCGATAATGTCCTTGGATATTGGTTAACACAAGAAGGCGATTCTCAGGTTAAAATTTTTAAAGCAAAAGATGGCAAATATTATGGTAATATAAAATGGTTAGATGAGCCAAACGAAGAAGATGGTACTCCAAAAGTTGATGATGAAAATTCTAATCCGGAATTACAAAAGCGACCAATTCTTGGATTGCAACTTTTAAAATCGTTTAATTATGATGAAAAAGCTGAGGAATGGGTTGATGGAACAATTTATGATCCAAAGAACGGAAAAACATATAAGTGTTTTATGTGGTTTGAAGAAGGAGGTGATAATACTTTACATGTAAAGGGATTTATTGGATTTTCATTGCTTGGAAGAGAAGTTGAATGGAAAAGAGAAGAAAAATTAAGAGAATAAATGATCTTGAAATATTTACGAAACCCGCTTTTTGCGGGTTTTTTTATCTAATAAATTATGAGTAGAAAACAAATCATTGATAAAACGATTGAATTTGTAAAAAACAAACTTGAAGGGGATAGTTCCGGTCATGATTGGTGGCATATTTACCGGGTATGGAATATGTCTAAAAAGCTTCATGAAAAAGAGGGTGGAGAGTTGTTTATTATTGAGCTTGCAGCATTACTTCACGATGTAGCTGACTGGAAATTTTATAAAAACGAAAGTGAAGGCCTAAAAGTTATTAGCGACTGGCTTATTAAATTAAAATTATCAAATGATTTAACTGATAAGATTATTCATGTGATAAAAAATATTTCATTTAAAGGTGCTGGTGTAAAAGATAAAATGGACACTATCGAGGGCAAGATTGTACAGGATGCCGATCGCCTAGATGCAATTGGGGCAGTTGGAATTGCACGAACATTTGCTTTTGGGGGTAAATTTGGTAACGAAATGCACAATCCGGAAATAAGAGCCGAACGACACAATAGTTTCGAAGAATACAAGAACTCCAATGGAACAACCATAAATCATTTTTACGAGAAACTATTGCTTCTTAAAAGCAGAATGAATACAAAAACAGCAAGAGATATTGCTGAAGACAGGCATCATTTTATGGAAGTTTTTTTGAAACAATTTTATGATGAGTGGGGAAATTTAAAATAGTATTGTTAACTTAGAGTAAAGATAGTTTACAAATGAACTTATTTACTCAATATTTAAACGACTTTTTCAATCTCTTTTTTCCGGACTTATGTATTGTTTGTAGTTCGCATCTGGTAAACCAGGAAGAACTAATTTGCACGAAATGTTTATATAATTTACCCAAAACGAATCATCATAAAGAAATCGACAATCCTGTGTCACAACTATTTTGGGGGAGAACAAAGGTAGAGTATGCGACGGGCTTTTTTACTTTTAGCAAAGGTAGTAAATACCAGGGAATGATGCATAAGTTTAAATATCATGGTAACAAAGAAATCGGATACGTGCTTGGAAAATCTTTTGGGAATCATTTAAGAAATAGTGTTTTTAACCAGATTGATGTAATCATTCCTGTCCCTTTACATAAAAGCAAACTGAAAAAACGTGGATATAATCAGAGCGAATGGATTGCAAAAGGTCTCTCCGAAACTATGCAAATACCTTTGGATGTTAAATCATTTGTTCGTTCTGTTGCAACCGAAACACAAACCCGTAAATCAAGGTTTGAACGATGGAAAAATGTTGAAAAGATCTTTAAAGTTACAAACGAAAATGCCTTAAAAGGATACCACATTTTATTAGTTGACGATGTTGTTACAACCGGGTCAACACTTGAAGCTTGTGCAAATGCAATTCTGGAAATTAAAGATACCAAAGTAAGTATCGCTACATTGGCTGTTGCTTAACCGGGTACACTATTTTGCCTTTTAACTAATTATTTCCCCCATCTTTTATAATCAACCTCTAAATCAGCTAAATCCAAAATTCTGTTAATTACTGTTGA
>JAUVUS010000157.1 GCA_030600865.1 Bacteroidales bacterium
AGCGCAATCTATTAGATATAAATATCTATGATACAACCCGAAATAAGTTAATAGAATTTTTAAATAATGTTATTAAAAATAAAGAGAAAAAAACGGTTTTCGGAATTAGTGCTGCAGCATACGGACGTTTCAAATTCAGGCCTGATCTTTATGGAATTTTCAAAAAAATAGACATTTTAGTAGCTGAAGGTGCTGGTATTCCTTTTTTTGCGAAATGTTTTGGAGTGAAAATTACCGAAAAAATTGGGCAAGTTAATTTAATGTTTGATCTTTTAAAATTAGCAAATTTACATTCCTATAAAGTAATGTTATTTGGTTCAAACAATGAAACAAATAAAAATGCAAATAACATAATAGCATCCCGATATTCCAATATTAAAATTTGTCAAGGTATTAATGGTTATTTTAATGAAGAAGATATTCCCCAAATAATAGAAACCATTAATACGGAATCACCTGATATTTTATTAATTGGCATTAGTTATCCAATTAAGGAACGTTTTGCAGTCAAGTATCGTGATGCGTTAGATGCCAAATTAATTATTCCGGTAGGCGGTGCTTTTGAAGTGCTTGTTGGGAATATTAAAAGGCCACGAAAAGATACACGAAAAATACCAGTAGCATGGTTATTTAGGTTAATGCAAGAACCTAAAAGAATGTTCAAACCAATTTTAGTAACAGTTCTGTATTCTACATTTTTTGTTTTTCCAATATTATTATTTAAACACATAACAGGCATAGAAAGAAATCCAAGCATTGGGAAGTTTTTCAATTTAACGGGGAATGAATGGGATCCGGAAAAAGATTTAATTAAATAACTCAGGTGAGTAATAATCAGAAATTTTACATTTTATCTACCGGACGTTCTGGTACGACTTTTTTATTTACCTTTTTTAAAAACGTTTATCCAGAGCTAAATCTTTTGCATCAATTGCCTTGGTCAAGAGTTATTAATATTATTGGAAATATTCCAGTTTCATTTAAATTAAGGAAAAAACTAATTTTATTAGCTTTTAAAATTCTTAAAAAAGAAATTGTGCCGAAATCAAGCTTAGATCCGTTAAGTTCATTTTCGATTTATATTTATTTACAAAACAATTCTTATAAAAACATCAAAGTTGTTCATTTGGTTCGCGATCCAAGAGATTTTGTAACTTCGTTTATGAACTGGAAAAATCAATCTTTATCAAAAACAATTCTTCATTACCTTATTCCATTTTGGCAGCCATACCCTAAAGAGAATGGTGTTAATTACATAAAATGGATTTTTATGTCAAAATTCGAAAAATATTGCTGGGTATGGTATTATAAAAATTCTTTATTTAAACAACTTCAAAATTCCTGTGAATATAAATTGATAAGAATGGAAGATCTAACAAAAAATACCAATATGCAAGATCACTTAAGGGACTTAGTTCATTTTCTTGAATTGGATGATAATGTATATGATTACCAAAAATTTGCTTCTCATCGTGTTAATAAGTCTACTGCTAATAAGTTTACTTCATTCCAACACTGGACTCAAAAACAAAAAGATACTTTACAAAATATTTGCGGTGATTTAATGCTTGAATTTGGTTATTAGTTGTAAGATGGATTTCACCCTAAAAACATACCAAACATTATTAAAAGCCTTAATTAAACAAGGCTTTTGTTTTCAGAGTTTTTGTGAATATACCGAAAGACCGGAAAATAAGTGTATTATACTACGCCACGATGTAGATAAATTACCTGAAAACTCACTGCGTTTTGCACAAATACAACAAGAACTCGGAGTTAAAGGGAGTTATTATTTCCGAATTGTACCTCAAAGTTTTAACACAAAAATTATAGAAGAAATATCTGGTCTTGGACATGAGATTGGTTACCACTACGAGGACTTTGACCTGGCGGTCAAATTAATTAAAAATGACAAATTAAAAACTTGCCTGTCTGGCAAGCAGGTTAATAATGAAGAAGAAATAGCGAAAATTGCTATTGAATTGTTTGAAAAGCATTTAACTGAGTTAAGAAAATACTATCCTGTAAAAACCATTTGCATGCATGGTAGTCCGCTTTCAAAATACGATAATAAGCTACTTTGGAAATATTATAACTACCGTGATTTTGGAATTATTGGTGAACCATATTTTGATGTTGATTTTTCAAAAGTTTTATATTTAACTGATACAGGTCGTCGCTGGGATGGTGATAAAGTGTCAATTAGAGATAAAGTAAAATTAAGTATGCGGGAAGATATCCCTTTAGGGAGTAAGGGTAAGCGAGGGGAAATCTACAATTATAAAAAAACCCACGACATCATTAAAGCAGCTGAAAAAGGGCTTCCTGAGCAGCCTGTCCAGAGCCCGCCTGCCGGACGGGCAGGCTTGTCGAAGGGAATAATGTTCACATTTCATCCTCAACGCTGGACAGATAAGCCTTACCCTTGGATAAAAGAACTTGTGTGGCAGAATACGAAGAATGTAGCTAAATACTTTTTGAATAAAATAAGACCATTATAGTTTTGAGCTATTAGTTTCGGATTTTTTCAATTTTCAACCAATCCACTGCAAAAATATGCGGTTTAAAATAACCATAATAGTTTAATATTATTATTATATTTGTACTATGAGTACAAATTCAGGCATCAAAATAAACCGACTGCTTCAACAGCATCCACAAGGTACTGTTTTATTATCATCGTAGCTTGTAAATCAAGGCTACTCTTATGATCTACAACACAGGTATTTAAAAAGCGGATGGCTAACATCATTAGGTTATGGTGCTATGAAAAGAACCGGTGATACTATTAATTTAAACGGCGCTTTATATAGTTTACAGTCACAAGCAGAAAAAAATATTCATATTGGAGGGCGCACTGCTTTGGGTTTACAAGGTTTGTCGCATTATCTGGAATTGTATCAGAAAGAGACATTGCTTTTTGCACCAAGTGGTACCAATCTGCCTCTTTGGTTTAAAAAACTAGATTGGGAAACCAAACCGGTACTGATACATACTTCAATGCTTCAGCCAAACATTGGGCTAATAAAATTTAATGAAAAAACATTTACCATTAATATATCCAACCCCACCAGAGCAATATTGGAATGTCTGGAACTCGCACCAAAAAGATTTGATTTACAGGAAGCCTGGCAAATCATGGAAGGATTATCTGCACAAAATCCGAAAAACGTTCAGGAAATTCTGGAACACTGTAATTCTGTAAAAGCCTTACGTTTGTTTCTTTTTATGGCCGAAAAAGCCAATCATTCCTGGTTTAAATATTTGAATATCGGGCATCTGAATCTTGGAAAGGGAAAAAGAAGTATTGTTCCAAATGGTATTTACATTCCTAAATATAAAATTACTGTGCCAAAAGAACTCTCATGATAAATAAGCAATATTATAAGCAAGTTGAACTATTGCTAAGAATTTTACCGTGAAGTTTATTCAGCATAGTTAGAAACTCATTCAGCACACTTCGAAAAGCATTTGACATAGTTCGAAGGTCATTCAGCACAGTTAGAAGCTTCTTCAGCACAGTGGGAAGCTTGTTTTGTATCGTGGGGGCATCATTCCGCACAGTGGGGCAAGGTTTTTCACAAATATGGCTCCCGATAATTATCGGGATTGAATAATAAACGGTATAACAAAGCCCACAAATAAGGTCGTTATTCTACGCCACGATGTAGATAAACTTTGTTTGAAAATTGGAAGTCAAATTTCCAAATTTCAATCTTTTTTACTATCTTTGTTAAAAACAAATGATTAAACGTAATTTATATTCCGAATTAAATTTTTCACTAAAGAAGTTTCCGGTAGTTTGCATAACCGGTCCTCGTCAATGTGGTAAAACTACATTGGCTAAACTAATTTGTTCGGAACAAAAAAAAGACTTTGTTTATTTGGATTTAGAAAAAATAGAAGATAATAGGCGAATTCAAGATCCCGGACTTTTTTTTCAGGATAATCGCCAAAAACTTATTGTAATTGATGAAATACAACGAAATCCGAACTTGTTTCCTGAAATTCGTGCCGAAGTAGACACTAACCGCAGAGCCGGTAGATTTTTAATTCTTGGTTCCGCTAGTCCCGATATTATTCTTAATACATCTGAAACATTAGCAGGACGCATAAAATATATACACTTGCATCCATTCATATTAAGTGAACTAAAAAAAACGATTAACTGGAAAGATTTATTTTTTTGGGGCGGTTTTCCAAATATTGTTTTGGATAATGATGCTCAGTTTCGTAAAGATTGGCTTGATAACTTTATTTACACCTACCTTGAACGAGATTTACCTATGCTTGGTTTAAAAGCTTCTCCGGTTCAGGTTCGGAGATTATGGGAAATGCTTGCGTACCAGTCCGGTAATTTACTTAACTCATCTTCTCTTGCACGTTCTTTAGGAGTGTCTAATCACACGGTAAATGCTTATATGGATTATCTCGAAGGTGCTTTTATGATCTACAGGATTGAACCATTCGAAATAAACATTGGCAAGCGTATTGTGAAATCAAAAAAAGTATTTATGGCAGACACAGGTCTGCTTCATCGACTACTAAGAATCGATTCTTATAATCAACTCATGAGTACACAATTGGCAGGACACTCCTGGGAAAACTTTGTGTTAATCCAGATACTCCCTATTATAAGAAAAAACTGGAATATTTGGTTTTATCGAACACATACAGGTATCGAAGCCGATTTGGTTTTAGGTAAAGGACTTAAACCCGAAATTTGTATAGAAATAAAACTATCTTCTGCCCCGGGTATAACTCGTAGCTTTGCAACAGCAATAAACGATTTACAAACAAGCAAAAATTATATTATTATACCTGATGTAAAGAAATATCGTTTAAGGAAAGATATTACTGTATGTAGTATTAATGATTTTCTGGAAATGATTTTGGAATCAAAATAGTCATTTGTTTAAAATATGATAGATTTTACCCTAAAAACATACCAAACATTATTAGAAGCCTTAATTAAACAAGGCTTTTATTTTCAGAGCTTTCAGGAATATATTGAACTTAGCGAAAGCTTGCCTGCCTTTGGCAGTAGGAGGTGAAAAAGATAACCGTGCCGCCCGTTTGTCGGACGGACAGGGCAGGCAGGAAGTAAAAGGGGAAAATGAGACCGGGAGAAAATAACACGTGGGCAGATCCCTTTAGAGCCTCCCTTTAGGGATGAAAGGGCGGCGGTGGAAGGAAAATAAATAAAATGAAAAACTACTATAAATTTTGTTTTATTTATCATATTGAGTAATTTTACTCAGTAAATTGAGTAAATCGTAAACAATGTTTGAGAGATCAGAATTACATACACTTAGAAAAAGAATTAAAGAGCCACGACAATTTATTCAAGTGGTAATGGGGCCGCGCCAGGTAGGTAAAACAACATTAGTAAGCCAAGTCTTTAAACAGACTGCTATTCCCGGACTATTTGAATCTGCCGATGCTATAGCAGCAGGTAATACAAGCTGGTTGCAACAAATATGGGAAACGGCCCGCCTTAAAATGAAAACGCAATCGGCAAATGAATTTTTATTAATTATCGATGAAATTCAGAAGATTCCCAATTGGAGCGAAACCGTTAAAAAACTTTGGGACGAAGATTCTTTTAACAAACTTCCTTTAAAAGTAATTATTTTAGGCTCTTCACGTCTTTTGTTGCAACAAGGATTAACAGAATCTTTAGCCGGCCGTTTTGAAACAATATACCTGACTCATTGGACATTTATCGAAATGGAAAAGGCTTTTGGCTGGAATGCTAATACATATGCATGGTTTGGCGGTTATCCCGGTAGTGCCAATTTAATCAATGATGAAGAACGATGGAAAAGATACATCCGTGATTCTCTAATTGAAACTAGTATCTCGAAAGATATCCTTATGCTTACCCGAATAGATAAACCGGCATTACTTAAAAATCTATTTGAATTAGGATGTTTATACTCAGGACAAATATTATCTTTTACTAAAATGCAGGGTCAACTCCAGGATGCAGGCAATACAACAACATTATCGCATTATCTCAGGCTATTAGAAACTGCAGGATTATTAGGGGGAATAGAAAAATATGCTCATACAACTATACGTAAAAGATCAAGTAGTCCAAAATTTCAGGTTCATAACAATGCTCTGTTAAGCGCTCAACAAACAAAAACCTTTTCGGAAGTTCAGATAAATCCTGTTGAATGGGGGCGTATTGTAGAATCAGCAGTTGAGGCACATCTCGTAAACCAGGCTTTAAGAGAATATTATTCAGTTTATTACTGGAGAGACAGAAACGATGAAGTAGATTTTATCTTGGAAAAACAAGGAAAAATCGTTGCAATTGAAGTAAAAAGC
>JAUVUS010000441.1 GCA_030600865.1 Bacteroidales bacterium
GGCCATTCTTTAACCACATATCAAAAGTATCGTCAAACGAAGTAATAAAGGTTACAAATAATACTAAAATAACAATAATAGAAAAAATCATAGTACTTTTTTTTTTTATATTTGAAGGAACTAACGTTATTGCTAATGCATAAATAAATAGCCCAAGATAAATTGATAAGTTACCTAAAGTTTTGCTCCCCAATACCATTATAGTTGCACTCTCGGGAAGATTATATGTAAAATTGAATTTATTAATTAAAAGATCCGGAGCATATTGCATAAATGGAAATACTGCAGAATAAAATGTTACGCAAAGTAATGCAATTAAAAGAAATGACCTGTTCGTAACCAGCTTAATTAAATCAGAAAATCTAAATTTTTCCTCTTCATCAACTTTAGCTTGACCTTTAAGTTGTTTATCAAGTTTTATATCAAAAATGAAATAAATAAAGAACATAATTAACCCTATTCCTATAAGAGTTGCAGCAAAATTTACTGCAGGAGACACAACTCCAGGACCAATATCAATTGACAGAGCCTGACCTAATGTAGAACCTAATCGGCCAAAACCCATGTTAATAGCCATTGCCAATGCCAGTTCATAACCTTTAAACCATTTTACTACGGTACGCATTACTATAACTCATACTATTTCTAAACCGGAACCAAATAATAATCTACCGATCATCATTACCCATAACTGGCCTGATGTTTCTGTTGTAAATATACCGGCAGCACCTATAGCTGTTAATGCTGCACCAATAGTTGCTAATAAACCAAATATAATCCCTGTTCGTCTTATTCCCCATTTATCGAGAATAATTCCACCAATAATAATCATTCCAAATACATTTGCCCAGGTAGTCCACTGAATTAATGTACCAAACTGACTACTCGTAATACCCATTTCAGTAATCATTAATGGTTTTATTCCTGAGAAGAAATCCTGAAACCAGTATGTTCCAAATGTTAATCCACTAATGAGAATTAATACAATCCAACGTATTCCTGCCGAATCTTTAATTGTTCTTTTTATTGTCTCTGTCATAATTATTAAGTTTTCTTTAAAATTTTTCAACCATTCTAATACATTGCTATGATATAAACCATTACAACATAAACTTTTATATTTTTTTATTTCAAAAGCTTAAAATTACAAAAAAGGCTGCTAAAAAGCAGCCTTTAAATTAATATATTTATTGACAATTACTTTTGAATATTTGGTAACTCAAGACCATATCCTTTTTTCTTATTTTCTGCTTTAAGTAAGAAAGCAAAAACGATAGCAGATATTGCACAAGCAATAAAGATTAACCAACTAGTTGAATAATTCCAGGGTAAAATTTCACCACTAGCTCTCAATGCGTCAATTTTTTCTGCAATCGCACCATTATCTAATCCCATTGCTTCAAATTTAGCACGAGCTTCATGAATCTTATTCACTGTCTCAGGATTGCTTTTATCTAATACGTATCCAATTAAAAATGGCACAACTGATAAACCAATATTCTGTACCCAGAAGATCATTGCAAATGCTGTTCCCAATTGTTTTTCAGGAATAATTTTTGGAACTGAAGGCCACATTGCAGATGGCACAAGAGAAAATGCAATACCTAAAATTACTACCATTACAATTGCCACATAAACACTATTTAAAGATGGTACCCAAAGTACAGTATGTACAACTAATAACATTAGTGCACCTATTAGCATTATTGAAGCACCTTTCCCTCTTCTATCGTAAAGATTACCAAAAAACGGGGTTAAAAATAAAGTACCAAAAGGTAACAAACCTGGAATCATACCAGCTTTGGATGGATCAATCCCGAATTTATTAACCATTAAATCCGGTCCAAATTTATAAAATGGAAATACAGCAGAATAGAAAAGAACACAAAGTATAGCGATATACCAGAATCCTTTATTTGTAATTATTGAAACAATATCTTTCAAACGGAAAGGGTCTTCTTCCTCTTCTTCACTAACAGTACCTTCTTTGTCAAATTTAACATCCATCATGTAATACACTACGAATGTTAATAGACCAACAATTAAAAGCAAAACGCCAATTCCTACAGGAGCAGAAATAGAAAACTTTTCAGCAATCATATAACCAAAAACTAAAGCAGCAAATGAACCTAAACGCGCACTTGCCATTTCTAATCCCATTGCCAATGCCATTTCCTTACCTTTAAACCATTTTACAATGATTTTCGATACTGTTATACCAGCATATTCAACTCCGATTCCAAAAATACCAAACCCCGTTGCAGCTAAAATAACCTGACTTTTTACTTCCCATCCAAATATATTTAACAAAGCACTGGAATCAACAAATTTAATCGCATAAAACTTCAATGCAGCGCCACCAATCATTATTATAGCAGCTGCAATAGCAGAAAATCTAATTCCTAATTTATCAAGAAGAATTCCTACAACAATTAACATAAGAAGCACAACATTAAGAAATCCATATGCACCAGTAACTAAACCAAAATCAGAACTAGTCCATCCAAACTGTGACTCCAGCATTGGTTTAAGCGGTGAAATAATCTCCTGAAATAAATACCCTGTCAACATTGTAAAAGATACAATGCCCAATGCAGCCCAACGTGCAGTCTTAGAATCCCTAAGCGTTTGTTTTATTTTTTCAGTCATAATTATATTAGTTTGTTAATTATTTTTTAAAAAACATCTTGCGAATATAAAATAATTCGTCGTTTTAAAAAATGATTTGTCCTAAATATAGACGTAAAACATTAAAATCTCATCAAAAAATTGTTAATAAAAAAAACTGATTCCGATAATTATCGGAA
>JAUVUS010000265.1 GCA_030600865.1 Bacteroidales bacterium
CTTTCAGGTGTTTTTTTTCATAATAATAACTATTTGATTACTAGTTAAATATACGACTTTTTTTAATTGAACGCAACCATAATCATCTTATTTTCAAACTATTATATACTAACTTAATGACATTGACCGCAGGCGGGCTTGTCGAAGTGTAAAAAATCCTGCCTACAAGTAAGCAGACAGGATATGCAATATTAATTAAAATTAATAATATTCTAATTCGATGGGATATTCTTTAATACATCAATTAACAAATCCCAGAACTTAACAGTAGTTTCAATATTAATTCTTTCTTCCGGTGTGTGAGCTCCCTTGATAGTCGGACCAAAAGAAATCATATCCAAATAAGGATATTTTTCAAGGAAAAGACCACATTCCAATCCGGCATGTATGGCTCTTACAACAGGTTTTACTCCGAATAATTTTTCATAAGATTTTTCAGTAATTTTCATTATATCGGAGTTTGTATTTGGTCGCCAGCCAGGATATCCATCGCCATGTTTAACTTTTGCCCCGGCTAAACGAAATACACTTTCAACCTTGCTTGCAATATTACTTTTCGCTGAATCAACAGAGCTGCGCTGACTTGTTGTAATAAATATCTGATTTTCTTCTATAAATTTTATTGATGCCAGGTTTGTAGATGTTTCAACCAGACCTTCAATTTCACGACTCATTGCATATACTCCATGGGGACAAGCGTATAAACTATTTAATAATGCAAACTGAGCGTCCTCATCAATAACAAAACCAGGAAGGTCGGTATCTTCAATTGTTAATTCTAATTTAGGTTCAGTAATAGCTAATTCGCTTTTTACAGCGGGAGCATAATCATTAAAATATTTAATCAATTCTGCTTTTTCATCAGTATGAACCGTAATATGAGCAAAAGCTTCACGTGGAATTGCATTTCGGGCTTTCCCTCCATCAAATTCAGCAATTCTAATATCAAATTTATCACAGCTGTTCCATAAGAATCGATTCATTAATTTAATTGAGTTTCCAAGTCCTTTATCAATTTCGTCACCTGAATGTCCTCCATTTAAACCGGTAACACGTATTTTAATTCCAACATGATTTTCAGGAACTTTTTCCTGCTCATACTCATATGTTGCAAGTGTATCTATTCCTCCTGCACATCCTATAAATAATTCACCTTCATCTTCCGAATCAAGATTGATAAGAATTTTGCCTCCAAAAAATCCTGGTTGTAAAGCAAATGCACCTGTTAAACCTGTTTCTTCATCAATAGTAAATAAACACTCAATAGGGCCATGCTCAATGTCAGTTGCAGTTAAAATAGCCATTTGAGCTGCAACTCCGATTCCATCATCGGCACCCAGAGTTGTCCCTTTTGCTTTTACCCATTCTCCATCAATAACCGGTTGAATAGGATCTATATCAAAATTATGATTCGTTCCTTCATTGCTTTCACAAACCATGTCAATATGACTTTGAAGAACAACGGTTTTGATATTCTCTTTTCCTGTGGTTGCAGGTTTTGAAATTAAAATATTACCAATTTCATCTTGTTTTGTCTTCAGATTGTTGTTTTTTCCAAAATCTAATAAGAACTGAATTATTTTTTCTTCTTTTTTAGATTGACGTGGAACCTGACAAATATCTTCGAAATAACTCCAAACTATTGTTGGGTTTAATTTTTCAAGTACTTTCATTATTTAGCAATTTATTATTTTTATAAAATCAATTTTAAATTATTTTCTGTAAACATACAAAACAATCTAAAACACGCAAAAAAAATGAAATTAATTTCAAATATTATTTTACAAAACAATTTAAAATGTCTGTACGCACTAAGATATAAATTAGTCTTAATATGATGTTTAAAAAGTTATTATCTAAAATTATCTATATCATTTTGTTTGAATAATTTTTATTCTATTTTTACGATGTCTTAATTTAAATTAAAAACCAATTCAAAAAAAAGTTAACATGGCAAAAAGGACAATCGTTAAGATGCCCGGTGATGGTATCGGAAAAGTAGTTTTAGAAGAAACAATACGAGTTTTGGAAGCTGCTGGCTTTGAAGCCGATTATGTTGAAGGTGATATAGGATGGGAATTCTGGTGTAAAGAAGGAAACCCTCTTCCGCAACGAACTCTCGATTTACTTGAAGAACATAAAATTGGCTTATTCGGAGCAATAACCTCGAAACCAAAAGATGAAGCTGCAACCGAACTAATACCTGAATTACAAGATAAAGGCTTAGTTTATTCAAGTCCAATCGTTGGTTTACGTCAGCACTTTGGCCTGGATATATGCATGCGCCCATGTAGAACATACAAGGGAAACCCTCTTAATTTTATTCGACGAGGACCTAATGATACAATTGAAGAGCCGGAAATTGATGCTATAATATTCCGTCAGAATACTGAAGGATTATACGGAGGTGTTGAGTGGAGTAATCCTTCTGATACTGTTTATCACGCATTGATGACACATCCTAAATTTGTTAAGAATTTTGGTAAAACCCCACGTGAAGAGATTTCTGTTTCGACTCGTATCTTTACAAAAAAAGCTACTGAAAGAATTTTAAGAGCTGCATTCAATTATGCTAATGATAATGGATATAAATCTGTTACTCTTTGTGAAAAGCCAAATGTGATCAGGGAAACATCCGGTATGATGTATAAAATGGCTCAACAAATTCAAAAAGCTGATTTTCCTAAGATTGATCTTTGGAATACAAATATTGATGCACAAATGATGTGGTTGACTAAAAATCCTGAAAATTATGGTGTAATAGTTGCCGGTAATATGTTTGGCGATATTGTTTCTGATGGTTTTGCCGGATTAATTGGCGGATTGGGATTTGCATCAAGTGCACAAATGAATCCTGATTCAGGTCTTGCTGTTTTTGAACCAACTCATGGTTCGGCACCTAAATATGCCGATTATGATATTTCAATTGTTAATCCAATTGCTATGGTTGTGTCAGCATGTGCTATGTTAGATTTTATTGGAGAAAAAGAATTAGCTGAAAAAATAGGTAAAGCAACCGCTGAAGTTATTGCTGAAGGTAAAGTTCGTACTTATGATATGATGAAAATGACTGGTCGTCCTGACGTTATTGAAAAGGGAGCTGCTTCTACTCAGCAAATGGCTGATGCTATTATTGCTAAATTAGCTTAATTAAATATTTACAAGGAGGATGCACAATAAAGTGCATCCTCTTTTTTTAACTCTAAAATATAAAAAACAATTATATGAATGCAAAAGTATTAGAATTATGGCCTGAACTGGAATGGATTCAGGATGAAAATTTAAGAGAGCAAACTGCAAAAACATGGGAATTAGCATTAGAGCGTAGTGTTTTAACAGTTGAAGATCTTCAGACTATTCCTTTTACATTATTAGTTCCTGTAAAAGTAACTTTTATGGCACATAAACGTGCTGTTGTGCATATTGCCCGCGATGCAGGTAATAAATGTAACGAATTTTTTAAAGATGATTTGCCTGTAAATATGGATGTGGTTATTGCAGGTGCAATTCTTGCCGATGTTGGTAAATTGTTGGAATATGTGATGGTTGATGGTAAGTCTGTTCAGGGAAGTTACGGTAAGTATTTACGTCACCCTTTTTCTGGTGTATCAATAGCCGAAGAATGTGGCGTACCTGCCGAAGTTTGTCATATTATTGCTACACATGCGGGTGAAGGAGATATGGTAAAGCGTACAACCGAAGCTTACCTTGTGCATCATGCAGATTTTATGACTTTTCTTCCTTTCAAAAGTAGATTACAAATATAAACTTTTGAAATAAAAATATAATTGAACCGCCTGATTGGCGGTTTTTTTATGCCTTAAAAAAAGTTATGTATACGTAAAGAGTTATTTTATAATAATCTATTAAAATTTACGTTGGTAATTTTATAATAAATCGTTACTTTTATTAATCCTATTAATTAACTTAAAAATTTTGAAAATGAGATTAAATTTTATTAAAGTTTTAAGCCTTGTAATTATTTCCTTTCTTTTCAGTTGTCAGGAATCAGGCACTTATAAAACAATTAACAAAACTGATGTTAACGGATTTAACTATGAAACAGTAAAAGGTGATCCGTTAGAGACCAGAATTTACACATTAGACAATGGCTTAAAAGTATATCTTGCACAAAATCAGGATCAACCTAAGGTTATGACTTTAATTAGTGTGAGAGCCGGATCAAAAAATGATCCAAGAGAAACTACAGGCTTAGCTCATTATTTTGAGCATATAATGTTTAAGGGAACAGACGAATTAGGGACTCTTAACTGGGAAGAAGAAAGCAAATTAATTGCTCAAATATCTGATCTTTTTGAAAAAAGAATGAACATAGAAGATCCGGTTGAAAAGGCAGAAATTTACAAACAAATTGATAGCATATCGCTTGTTGCTTCAAAATATTGTGTAGCAAGTGAATATGTAAAAGCCGTTTCCTTACTGGGAGCACGATACACAAATGCTTTTACAAGTTACGAAACAACTACGTTCATGAATGAAGTGCCATCAAATGAGTTGGGAAGATGGTTGAAAGTTGAAAGAGAACGTTTTCAAGATCCTGTTATGCGATTATTCCATACCGAACTTGAAACTGTTTATGAAGAGTTTAATATGTATCAGGATAATGATTATAGCAATGCCTATAATGCAATGTTTAAAGCATTATTTCCAAATCATCCTTATGGAGTTAAAGTAATTGGGCTTGGTGAACATATAAAAAATCCTTCAATGGTTAACATTCAGAATTTTAA
>JAUVUS010000044.1 GCA_030600865.1 Bacteroidales bacterium
ACATTATGAGCATTATAACGATGTATTTAATTTTATTTCGGTAAATGCCAAATTTTCAATTTTCGAGGATCATAAGAATCAGCGTTGGGTTGGAACAAAAGATGGGTTAAATTATTTCGACAGGAAACTGGAAATTTTTAAAAGATATCGTCATGATCCCAGTGATAAATCAAGTTTAAGCAACAATAAGGTCAAAGTTATTTTTGAAGACAGGGATCATAATTTATGGATAGGAACAGAAGGGGGTTTAAATAAATTTGATTGGGAAACAGAAACATTTATAAGGTATTATAGCGATTATGACAATATCAAAAGCTTGAGCAATAATATTATAAATGATATATATGAAGATAACAAAGGAAATATCTGGATTACTACCGATGATGGATTAAATATATTCGATAAAGCAACAGAAACCTTTACAGTTTATGATAGATTTTTGTCTGATAATGAAGTTATACTTACTACTTTAGTTACTGATATTATACAAGATCAAACAAATATAATATGGGTTGGTACATTACAAGGATTACTTAAAATTGAAGATAAAAGAAAAAAGTTTAAATTATTTAATGAAACAAAAGATAATGTGCCACTTTTTTCTAACAATTATGTAACATCAATTTATACAAAAAATAATATTGTTTGGATTGGAACATGGGGTACTGGTTTATATTTGTTTAATCCCGAAAACGAAAAAGTAATACGCTATAATACAGGTAATAGTGGAATTGTTAACGATTATATACATAAAATATTTGAAGATAAAAAGGGTGATATCTGGATTGGAACACAAAACGGATTAAGTTTCTTTAATAGTAAAACCAAACGATTCGAAGAAGTTGATAGAGTAAAAGGCCTTAATACTTTTAAGAATAATAGGATATTTGATATATTGGAGGATGATTACAGCAATTTATGGGTAGGTTCAAAATTTGGTTTGCACCAGATAGGACAAGATACTATTAAAAGTTATTTTCATAATCCTGAAGATTCAAGTAGCTTGGGATCAGATATTGTATATGATATTTTACTAGATAAAAATAAGAATTTATGGGTTGCTACTGAAAAAGGTTTGAGTCATATAAATTTATCATCTAATACTCAAAGAAGATATACCCGACCGGATTATAATTGTGATGACTGTTTAAGCAGTAATGACATACTATGCTTGTACGAAGATACACTGAATAATAATTTGTGGGTTGGTACTAATGCCGGATTAAACAGATTCGATTTAGAAACTGAAAAAATCAAAACGTATACAGAAAAAGATGGTTTGTCAAACAACTTAATATACACGATTTTACCAGATGATTCCGGTAATTTTTGGATGAGTACAAACAAGGGGATTTCTAAGTTTAATCCGAAAACAGAGAAGTTTAGCAACTTTGGTGTAACAGATGGTTTGCAAGACTTTGAATTTAATCATGGAGCTTCGTATAAATCAGAATCTGGAGAATTATTTTTTGGAGGTATTGCCGGATACAATTCTTTTTATCCGGATTCAGTTGTTATAAACCAAAAGATACCTAATATTGAAATAACTTCTGTTGAGGTTCTTTCAGAGAAAACTTCAAAAAAAATAGCTATTGGAGAAAATAGGCAAATTGAAGTTCCGCACACAAATAATCTGATTACCATTGAATTTGCAGTATTGGATTTTACAAATCCCGAAAAAAATAATTATGCTTATAAGCTTGAAGGTGTCGAGGAAGAATGGATAAATTTAGGAAACAGGCGTTATGCAACATTTTCTAATTTGCCTTCAGGTAAATATAATTTTAAAGTAAAAGGTTCCAATAGTGATTATATATGGAATGAAGAAGGAGCAAGTTTGAAAATTGTTGTTGTGACACCAGTTTGGAAAACAAAGTTTGCAAATATTGTTTATATTATATTATTGGTTGGATTTATAGTTTGGTTTTTTCAGTATCGAACGAGAAGTTTAAGAAGATCAAATCAGGAATTAAAAGAAAAAGAGCTTATAGCAAAGCAGGTTGCCAGGCAAAAGGAGGAGCTTTCCATAAAAAACAAAAACATTACTGATAGTATTATTTATGCTAAAAGAATTCAGGAAGCCTTAATGTCGACAATGGAACAATTTAAAAAGATTTTGCCCGAATCCTTTATTTTATATAAACCTAAAGATATTGTAAGTGGTGATTTTTACTGGATAAAAGAGAGAAATGATAAAACTTTTCTTGCAGTTGTAGATTGCACCGGACATGGTGTTCCTGGTGCTTTCATGTCGATTATTGGATTTGAGTTGTTAAGAAATATTATTGAGGATCAGAAGATCGATGAAACAGATAAGATTTTATGGAATTTAAATAATGGAGTTGCTACAACTTTTGGAAAAACAACAGAGAAAATTAAGATAAAGGATGGAATGGATATTGCATTTTGTGTAATTGATAAAAAGAAAGCAGAAATTGAATTCTCAGGAGCTTTTCGTCCGTTGTATTTAATTCGGGATAATAAGATAGAAGAAATTCGTGGTGATCGATTTTCTGTTGGTTTGTTAGACGAGGGTGAAAATGAAGAAATTACTAAAACCCGAATTAAACTTCAGAAAAACGATATATTTTATATGTTCTCCGATGGTTATGCAGATCAGTTTGGTGGGTCTGATGGGAAAAAATATAAATATCGTCGATTCAGGCACTTACTTCTTACAATTCATAAATTACCTCTTGAACAGCAACTTACTTGTTGTGATAGAAGTTTTGAAGACTGGAAAGGCGAACACGAACAGGTAGACGATGTCCTAATTCTTGGATTTAGACCTGAATTGGAGTAAGTTAAAAAAATCTATTGTTAATTACCTTTTGCCCGCAAATATTGCAGTAACTACCTTCGAACTTGTTACCACAATTTTTACATGTAACTACATTTAAAGTTTTATCCAGCTTTTATAGATATTTAGGAGTCAATCTCTGTTAGTTGTTGTTCCATTTTATTTATCAATGTCTCAATCTGAAATGGTTTACTAATATAATCGTCCATCCCGGCAGCAAGGCATTCTTCCTTGTCTCCTAACAAAGCATTTGCAGTTATAGCGATTATTGGGGTATGTGTGTTTGTGCTTTTTTCAATACTTCGAATCTTTTTCGTAGCAACAATTCCATTCATTATTGGCATCTGAATATCCATTAAAATAAGATCGTATTTTGCCGATCCGAACTTATCTAGTGCTTCTTTACCATTATTTGCTACATCAACTGTTTTGACAGATTTTTTCAGGCTTAAAAGTACTATCTTTTGATTGATAAGGTTATCCTCTACTAAAAGTACATTGGCATCTTTAAGCGTAACCTGTATTCCTGTATCTATTTTCGGGAAAGTACTTTCTTTGGATAATATTTTTTCATCAAGGAATGATTCCCCTTTTTTGAATTTTAATATAAATTTAAATTCAAATTTATCCTGGGTAAAATTAAATTCTATTGAACCTCCTAACGATTCAATTATTCTATTCACAATATTAAATTCCAATAATTTTACTATAGCAGCATTTCTTCCTTTCTTGGATTTTTCTGTATTTTGAATTTTTGTTATTTCAGGAATTTGCACCAAGTCGTTTGTTGAAATGCTAAATAATATTTCAACAATTTCATTCGATTCACTTAACTTCTTAATATCAAGTTCAATTGTTTTTGTCCCACTTTTCGATTTTTTCAGAATATTTTCAATCATATTTAAATAAACCTGTTTAATTTTCACAGGGTCACCAAAAAGCTGAAAGGTAATATCTTCAGATATTTTTAAAGGGAAATAATTATCGTTTGAATCTTCATTTGTAAATAAATTGATTGTATTTTTAATAGTCGCTTCAAGATTAAAAATTTGGTTGTAATTTTTGCTTTGCAATAAATCTACATTTGAAATCTCCGCTATGTTATTGACAACATTTACAAGGTTATTTGTTGAAGCCTGGATTGTGTCAATAAGATCCTTTTGTTTTTCGTCTAAATCAAAGGTGTTAACTATGTTTGTTACAACTACAAGGTTATTTAATGGAGTTCTTATTTGATGCGAAATTTTTGAAATAAATTCTTCTTTAGCACGGGTTTCATGTTTTGCTTTCTGAATCTCTACATTTAATTCTGCCATCCTGATTTCTGTAATATTTTCATAAACATTAATAAAAATAAAGCAAACAGCATAAAGCAAAACAAAAAGTACCTGGTTCGATAGTAAAAATTCTATAGAAAAGTTGAAAATTGATGGTAATAATATAGTAATACCTGATAACACAAAAAATACAAGAGACATCAAACTTCCATGTTTTTTGCCAAGCAGGTAAATTATTATTGCCGGATAAATAGTGTAAAACATAATACCTTGATTGTTAATAATCCCGGAATGTAACATCCAAATCAAAAACAACGAAAATAGAATCGCAAAAATAGTTGATGTTAAAGGATAATTGCCTTTTTTCCTGAATACTAATAAGTTTATTGTGACTACAATAAATAAAGTAGATAAAACATATAACAATATAGTATTATTAAGAATAATGCTTATTACGCTAAAAATTACAAGTAGTAATAGCGAAATCAAACTATAAAAGTTGAAAATAGTTGCTTTATGAAAATACTCACTATTTGAATCTATTTTGTCGGTACTTATTGTACAAAGTTTTATTATTTTATCGATAAAATTCATAGAAACTTAAGCTTTTAGTTAAAAGAAAAATATATGCTTTATGAAATTACTTTTGTAAATTTACTGAAATATACTATATAATATTCTTTTGCATATTTTAAATATACAAATTTTTTGACAAATTCATGATATTCTTTGATAATTACAAGTAATTATGGCACAATTCATGGTACTTATACTAATATTTTATTAATAAAACATTAGCATAAATCTAACGGATAATATACATGGATTATTAAAAAGCTTTTAATAAGATTTATTATATTAGTTAAATAATTAAAAAACAATTTTAAAAATAAGCATATGAGAAAATTAATTTTAGCAATTATTATCGGAATTTCAACTCTTTCATTAAATGCACAAGAGTATCTACCTACCGAAGCTGATTTAAACCAGTTTTTGAACTCAAAACTTTATGTTGTTTTAGAAACAAATCCTATAGCTGAATATAATTTTAAAATTCAGGAGGCTGTAAAAAAGGCATGGACAATTACCGAGTATGAGTTTATTTCCTTAGATCAATTCGAAGAAATGTATAACGATCAGGATAAGTCTTTTTTAATGATGACACAGGTCGTTTTTCAAAATGATAAAACAAAAGTTCGTTACAATTTCTTAAGTATCTTTATTGGGAAAGAAGGTTTAGATGGATTTGAAGATCTGCCTGATATTGCTGCTATTCCATTATCTTATACTTAGGTTGACGAAGAGTTTTGGGTTTATAAAATGGAATCGTTGGTTAAATTTATGCAAACTCATGTTCAGACTATGAAAGATGATCCTGATATGATAAAGAAAAATATTTTTCAGCATTATAATGAGAATACAAAAGATATTAAGCAAAAAACGCTGTATTTAGTAAAGGATGAGGTTGCTCCAAATATTAATACTGAAGCAAAGATTAAGAAAATATATCCTTATAAAGTAAAGTTTGTTACTCGTGAAGAAATTGAGGAGGCTATTACAAATCGCGATGATGATGTTGTTTTCTTGCACAAGGTAGGGCCACAGGGTACGCGTTTAAGAGCTCGTTGTTATAAAATTATAATTGGCACAAAAGATGCTAACTTGTATTATTTCGATTATCACTGGGTTGAAAAAGGTAAAAACTTCGACGGCATATTGGATAAAGATTTTAAACAAATGGCCAAGAAAAAATAGATAATTTTGAAGATCATTATATAACAAAACATCCGATGTCTTCAAGACATCGGATGTTTGATTTATTATAAATAAGATTAGGGTTTAAAGATAGGGATACATGAACGATGCGGATTGTTGCATTTTTTCCAATCTTCCAATCTTCCATAATTCCGTGCCTTAATAAGAGTGTTTTTTGTTGAAATAATCGATTCTCTCATTATTTTAAACAACTCACATTGAGTTGTTATTTTTGATTATGGAAGGATGGCAAAAGTCATCCTTTTTTATGTTCTATAGCCATTATCAAGTTTTCATTTTAGATCACTTTAATTTTGTTCTATATTTGCAGAAACTAATTTTAATCAAGAACAAAAATGGCTGTACAAAAACCATCTGTTCCAAAAGGTACCCGTGATTTTTCTCCTGTTGAGATGGTGAAAAGAAATTTTATTTTCGATACCATAAAAGAAGTTTTCAAACGATTTGGTTATTTGCCTATTGAAACTCCTTCAATTGAAAAGTTATCAACGTTATTAGGTAAGTATGGCGAAGAAGGAGATAAGCTTTTATTTAAAATTTTAAATTCAGGTGATTACCTTTCAAAAGTTAAAACAGATTTGGCTGAAGCTGAGTCGGGTAAGTTAGCTTTAGAAATTTCAGAAAAAGGATTACGTTATGATTTAACTGTTCCTTTTGCCCGTTTTGTTGTGCAGCATTTAAACGAAATAACTTTTCCTTTTAAGCGATATCAGATTCAACCGGTATGGCGTGCCGACAGACCACAAAAAGGCCGTTATCGTGAGTTTTACCAATGCGATGTAGATGTTATTGGTAGCAATTCGATGTTAAACGAAGTTGAACTTATCCAAATAATTGATCAGGTTTTTCAAAAACTTAACATTAATGCTGTTATTAAAATCAATAATAGAAAAATATTATTGGGTATTGCAGAGAAAATTAATGCTAAAGATAAATTTATCGAATTTACCGTAGCATTGGATAAATTGGATAAGATTGGTAGTGAAGGGGTAAAGAATGAACTAATTAAATCAGGCTTTTCTGAATCTCAAATCGAAGATATATATAGTGTAATAAATGTAATTGATCAAAAAAATAAACATAAGATTCTTTTTTTGGAGAAAATGCTAATAGATTCTGAAATCGGATTAAAAGGAGTAGAAGAAGTTGAAACAATATTAAATTATTTTGAAACATTGCCTTTAAATACAGAGATTGAATTAGATTTAACTTTAGCACGTGGATTAAACTATTACACAGGAGCGATTATCGAGGTTCTGTCAAAAGATGTTGCGATTGGAAGTCTTTGTGGTGGTGGTCGTTACGATGATTTAACCGGTGTATTTGGTTTAAAAGATGTTTCTGGTGTTGGTATTTCATTTGGTGCCGATCGTATTTACGATGTAATGGAACAACTGGATGTTTTTCCAAAAGAGATTGTTGCTTCAACAAAAGTGATGTTTGTAAATTTTGGTGCAAAAGAAGAAAAGTACTGTCTTCCATTACTTCAAAAACTAAGAGAGAATGGAATAAATTCTGAAATTTATCCGGAATCTGCTAAAATGAAAAAGCAGATGACATATGCCAATAATAAAAATATTCCTTGGGTTATATTGGTTGGCGAAAACGAAATGAAAAAAGGAGTATTGAATGTTAAAGATATGCAAAGTGGAGATCAGTCTGAAATGAAGTTCGAAGAACTGCTTCAAAAATTATCTTAAAAATGGAATATGAAAATTTAATATTTATTGAAATTACTCCCAGACATCCTATTTTTGTGGCCGGTGGAGATATTCGTTTTCCATGAACTCCAAAGGGCATATCTCTGGAGTTAATTAATTTCTAAGAATTAATCAATTACATATTTTCTATTATTTAATTTAAAACGAATATCAGTTATTATAACCATAAATAAATAATCATCCCCTGTCATTCCGTCCCGATAGTTATCGGGATGACCCGGAATCTAAGTTGAAAGTACTAGATTCCTGCTCCCGAAAGTTTTCGGGACGCAGGAACGTTTATCTTCATGACTGAAAGGAATAATGACAAGTATTTGATTAGAAGTTGGTTTAAATTGCGGATAATTATATAATTTAATTCACATTGAACATGAAAAAAATTCATTATATATCTAATGATCAATTAACTTTTGACAGGATTGATCAAATTTTAAAAGAAGGATTTACACTGGCTCTTTCTGAGCAATCAAAAAATAATATAATAAAATGCCGTGAATACTTAGATCAAAAGATGGATAGTAAGGACGAGCTAATTTATGGTATTAATACCGGATTTGGTGCATTGTATGATAAGAGAATTTCTCGTGAAGATTTAGGAAAACTCCAACAAAATCTGGTTATGTCACATGCTTGTGGTACTGGGGATGAAATTCCTGTTGAGATTGTAAAAATTATGATTTTATTAAAGATTCAATCATTGTCATATGGACATTCAGGAGTGCAATTATCAACCGTTGATAGATTAATTGATTTCTTTAATAATGATATTCTACCTATTGTATATCAGTATGGTTCTTTAGGTGCTTCAGGTGATTTGGCTCCCTTGGCACACATGAGTTTGCCAATGCTTGGTTTAGGTGAGCTTATTTTCAAAGGCGAAAGAATGTCCGGTGAAGATTTACTTAAAAAAATGAAATGGGAGCCGATTGGTTTAAAATCAAAAGAAGGCTTAGCATTATTGAACGGAACTCAATTTATGAGTGCTCATGGTGTTTATTTAACATTAAAAGTGTGGAAATTATCTCAATTAGCCGATGTTATTAGTGCAGTTTCTTTGGATGCTTTCGACGGAAGAATTGAGCCGTTTCATGACTCTGTTCATCAGATTCGCCATCATTTAGGGCAAATAAAAACTGCCCGCAGAATGCGTTATATTCTTGAGGGAAGTGAACTTATTAATCGACCTAAAATTCATGTTCAGGATCCATATTCGTTTCGTTGTATTCCGCAGGTTCATGGAGCATCGAAAGATTCTATAAACTATGTTTCATATGTTTTTAATAACGAAATTAATGCTGTAACCGATAATCCAACTATTTTTCCTGATGAGGATTTAATAATATCAGCCGGTAATTTCCACGGACAACCCTTGGCTTTAGCATTAGACAATTTATGTATTGCAATGGCTGAATTGGGTAGTATTTCAGAACGCAGAACTTATCAATTACTTGCCGGGAAACGCGGATTACCACCTTTCTTAGTTGCAAATCCCGGATTGAATAGTGGATTTATGATTCCGCAATATACGGCGGCATCTATTGTTAGCAGAAACAAACAATTGTCAACTCCTGCTTCTGTTGATACTATTGAGTCATCACAAGGACAGGAAGATCATGTGAGCATGGGAGCGAATGCTGCAACAAAAGCTTACCAGGTTGCTCTTAACCTGGAAAGGATTTTGGCCATTGAGTTATTCAGTACAGCTCAGGCACTGGAATTCCAGCGTCCTGCAAAATCATCGCCATTTATAGAAAAATTTGTGAGCGATTATCGTAAAAAGGTGAAGTTTATCGATGAAGATAAAACGATGTATGATGATATTGCCCGATCTGTTGAGTATTTACAAGAAGTTGAACTTGATTTATCGGAAAATTAAGCTATCAGAAATCAAGATTTAAGAAAGCGCCTAACTTGCAAGGGCGCTTTTTTTAGTTTATAGGACATGTAAAATTTTTAGGAACTTTAATTTGCTTTTCTTAACTTGTGAATTCTATTTTTAAATTGACAGTAATATTAAAATTATTCTTAATTATCATTTAAATGTAAAATATTATGAGAAAACTTAGTTTACTATTAATCGTAGGATTATTAATTATCATTTCTCCTTCAATGTATGCACAAATTAGTGTTTCAGGAGCTTTAAACCGAGCGTCAAAGGAGATCAAAAAATCAGATCAAAAAAAGGAAGAAAAGGAAAAAGCAGAAAAAGAACAAGAAGAACAAGAAAAAAATAAAGAAGAAAAAGAAAAGGATTATCCTTTGTTAAGTCGTTTTGAAGGAGCAGAGAAAGTATATGAAAAGGCTTTTAAATGGGAAGAATATAAACTACCTGTTAATTCTGTCGATGATAATTTACATTGGGAAGCTTTTACGAAACTCGAAGGAAGAATAATTAGGTATCAATATAATGTAAGTCCCGATAATAATACGGCTTATGTATTTAAAATGTATGAGAAAAAACTTAAAAACTCAGGATTTGAAGTTCTTTTTGCCAAAAAAGGAAGTGACATGAAACTTTCATCAGGTTCTTTTTGTGGTAAATATTACAAGAATTTAGGAAACTCGAAATTTGGCTATAAATATGGCACCAAAGGTAAGGACCATGCTTTTATTGTAGGTAAAATAAAAAGTAATGGAAAAGATATTTTTGCAGCAATATATATATCTGGTTTCGATAATACAACATTAATAACACAAGATATTATTGAAGCAGAAGAAATAGAAGTACAAGCTGTTATTGCTGTGCCATATCATGGCTTGAAGGGTTCAAAGGGAAAGGTGAAAATCTGTGGAAAGCTCTTTATATTACAAACAGCAATATAATTGTATATCTTGATGCTGACATAAAAAATATTCACCACAGATTTGTTTACGCCCTTGTTGGCCCCCTGATTCTTTTCGATAATATTAAATTTTCCAAGGCCT
>JAUVUS010000226.1 GCA_030600865.1 Bacteroidales bacterium
TCAAGCTGAAGCATTAATTTATCTACGTTCATAATATCAAATTATTAATTAAATACATTAAAAAAACAAGGCGTTGTTAATTAAATAACAATGCAAATGTATATCTTATTTTTACATTTTCAAGATATTATACAACACAGTTTGACATGATTTTTATCACTAAAAAGCATCTGTAAAACAAAGTTTTAACTATTATTCTCTTTAGGTTTTAAAATAACACCTTTCTTGTTCTTGCCATCAATTTGAATCTGAATCGGGTTATCAAAACGAATATGTCGTATATACTGATTTTCAAAATGCGGTTCAAATTTCCCCAAATAATCTAAATCATAAAATCCATCATTTATGTATGGATTAATAGTGAAATATCCAACACGGAAAGAAGTCAGATTTTGGAAGAAATGTGTACCCTGACTAGGATCAATTCTAAAATTCTCAAGTCCTGATTCAACAATAACTCTTGCTTGTGAAATATGTGCCCATTTTACCGGGATTCCTAAATTAGGATCAGCCGAGCCCCATCTGCCAGGCCCAACAAGAACGTAGTTTCGCCTATCATCAATAAATTTTTCATTTAATTTACCCATTTCTACAGCAATCTTTTCACTATCCAAAGAATTAAATGCATCAGGTTTTATATACACAAAATCATAAATATCATCAATTACACCATTTCCTAAAGCCGATTCGCAATAAATTATAGTATCTTCCTGAGCAACTTCATCCATATCAAAATCAGCTGATTGATCATTTTCAACAATAGGTCGAATTTGCAGAAAATTAAACACATAAGGTTCACCTTTTTCAACATTTAAATCAACTGCAAATTCAATTTCTATAGGGTTATTCATTTCTTTTTGACCAACTTCGAGCAGAGTTTGTAAAATTTCTGCCAAAGGAAAGGCTTCATATTTAAGTACATTGGCAAAAGTTACTACCCTTTTACCATCGTATAGTGTACCATCACGTATAACATTATTCTGAAAATCGTATGTTGACGCAGCAAAACGAAATGATGAATCTTTTTCTGCGGTTTTAATTTCGTCCTTTACTAAATTTATGCCATCATTAGTAGAAGGATGAAATTTGGTAGGACACATATCCAAGGCGTAGAAATATTTTTGAGTACCCTTAAGAGCCATATCAGGAGATGATAATTGCAAAATCTTTTTAGGATGTTTTGGGGAGAAACGTAAGGATATTCCACCATCAACAATTTGTTTTCCCAGACCATAGGCTATATTTACTATTCCGTCTTCCGGTTTCTCAGGTTCGATAGGATAAAAATTTATGGATCGCGCTACTCCTGAAATTGTTGGATAAAATTTATTTCCGAACTGTTTACCGCAAACTTCCTGTAATACGATTCCCATTTTTTCCTCATCAATAACATTTGATGTTGCAGCCATGTACGCTTTACTAGATTTAAAATATACCGAAGCATAAACACATTTTACAGCATCTGACAGCATTTTAATCATTAAAGTGCTGTCTGTTGTTTTAGGAATCATATATGTAGAATAAATTCCTGCAAATGGCTGATAATGCGAGTCCTCCAGTTTTGACGATGATCTGATAGCAATCGGATTCTTAATGACTGAAATAAAGGCATATAAATCCTGATAAACTCTACTTGGCAATTTTGAGTTAACAAACTGCTCTAAAATTTCCTCGTCGCTTTTGTCAGACATTCCGATTTTATACAAATCGTTTTCTTCCATAAAATCATCAAAAATATCTGTACTAAGAACAACAGTGCGTGGTATAGTTACAATAATATTTTCGAATTTATTGAATATTCTATTTTTCTTTATGATAGAATTTACAAATGCTAATCCTCGAGCTTTACCTCCGATAGAACCATCTCCAATTCTTGAAAAAATTAAATATTCGTCGAAGCTGCTTTTATCGAATTTTGCAATAACTCCTCTCCCCTTGCTCATTCGATAACTGGAAATTGCCCTGTATATATATGTTCTTACTTCTGTTAAATCTTTAAAATCACTTACGGGAATATATTTAAACATTTGTGCTATTGGAAAAACAGCCCTGGCATTCAGCCATTTCGATAAGTCATTTCTGCTGGCGTGATATTCCAGGGATTTTTCAGGTATTGTAAGTATCATATGTTGCAATGACTGAAGATCAGATGCACGGCCTATTTCTTTTAATGTAACGGGATCGCGAAAAATAAATTCTCCAAAAGCAAACTGTTTAATAATATAATTCCGCAATTCTATTGAAAGTGTTTTTGAATATTTATGGATAAACCCAACTCCTAATTCATCAGCATACTTTTTATTGTTCATATCTGATGACTGTAAAAGAAGAGGCATATACTCATCATCTTCTTTAACTTTTTTACAAAGTTTAATTCCTGCTAATTTATCCTTAACTCCCTTTCTTGGATATGTAATGTCAGAAATAATTCCAAGCATGTTATATTTATATTTCTCATACAATTCCATAGCATGCTCATAATTTGTTGCTAAAAGAATTTTCGGGCGGCCACGCATGCGAAGCATTCTCTGGTGTTCGTTAAGTGCTTCGCGCATATATTCTTTTGACTGCTTAAATATTATCTTATAAATATTGGGGAGATAGGTTGAAATATAACGAATAGAGTCTTCAACAAGAAGTATTGTCTGAACCCCGACAACTTCAACGTCATATTGAACATTCATTCTGTCTTCAATCAGCTTAATAATTGCCAGTAAAATATCAGCATTCCCCAACCAACAAAAAACATAATCTATAGCGCTTAAGTCCTCTTTCTCAAGTCGCATAGTTACTTCACGAGAAAAATTAGTAAGAACAACAATTGGAATAGCAGGATAAATCGATTTGATTTGATTTGCAAATGTGAAAGTATCTGAATCACCAATTCTTAACATACTAATTACAAGATCGATGTTATCATTCTTAAGAATCTCATACGCTTCTTCCGAAGAATTAGCCATAACAAATATTGGCGGATACCTAAGGTTTAAACCTACATATTCGTTAAATATTTGCTCATCAACTCGTCCGTCCTCTTCTAACATGAAAGAATCGTAGTTACTTGAAATAAGCAATACTTTATGAATTCTTTTCTGCATTAACAGGCTAAAAGAAGTATCGTTAAAATCTAATCTTAAATTATCTTGCTGATTGGTATAAAAACTCATAATTTTAGTTTTTAAGGTTCATCCGAAAAATAAATAGTTTTATGCCTGCCTGCCGGCAAAGGCAGGGAATATTGGAATAATGGATTAATGCTGTGTTACCACCATCACTCTAAATATTTTTATCCTTATACTTCGACTTTGCTCAGTATAAACAATGTTATTTGAAAGTATCATCCCAAACTCCATTCTTCTTTTTCTTTTGTATTAATTCATATTAATGTTTAACAGGTGAGTATATACAGATCAACTGCATTATTCCTAATTCGTAATTGCTTAAATCTCCTATTTATGTTTTTTCTTTCCATATTTCTATTATCTTACTATTTTATTTTTCTCCCACCATTCCATTATTCCACCATTCCATTAACTTTTCCAACTACCGGCAAATTCCAAATTCGCATTTCCCTGATGATCTATTTTTAATCACCAACTGTCCAGGTAATAGCAGAAAATCTTTTACGACCGTCCATCGTAATAGTCAGTGGTTTTTTAAACTCAATATGTTTAAAGTGCTTTGTTTCGTTAATTACTTTTTGCTTATTTAAAATATCCCAGGAAATTATATCTTTTATTGATTTATGATTAACAGAAAAATACCCAACATTCATAGATGTTACGTTATGAAAAAAGTGAGAGCCTAATGATGCATCTAAGGCAAAATCATCCAAACTCATTTCTACAATAATTTTAGCATTCGAAATCTGAGGCCATGCAACCGGTATTCCAATAAATCTATCCCTGGTTCCCCAACGTCCCGGCCCAATTAATACATATTTTTTCCCTGCTTCCTGCATTTTCTGATTTAATGCATCAATTTCATCCTTCATCTCAATTGTCTGAGTATTGTCAAATTTATCAGGTATAACAAAAATAACATCTTTTATATTATCCAATTTACCATTGCCCATGGTTCTTTCAGAGTACAGCACAAGATGATCTTGATCAATTTTTTCTATATCAACCTTATAATCATCTTCGTTACAAACCAAAGGTTTTATCTGCAATAAATAAAAGGATGCTAATCCATTTTTATCTTTGGTCAGATCAACAGCAAATTCAATCTCAACGGGTGAACCCAAAGCTTCTTTAACAACATCAAGAATAATATTTATTGTTTTGGCCAAGGGGATATACTCATATTTTAAGACGTTTGCAAAATTAATAATTCTGGGTCCATAAGAATCTAGTCCCGGACTTACTCTGTCATTTTCAGGATCATACACCGATACTAAATGCTTTAATGTACCGTGCTTTTCTGATTCATCAATATCTAATCTAATTAACCCGGCATCCTCACCATCAAGCAAGTTAATATCTTCCTTAGCTAAATTAACAGCATAAAAGTAAACCTGCGAACCTTTATATAAGTCTTTAGTAGAAATAATTTCCAGATTTGGATAGCTTGGTGAAAATCTAAATGCTTTTTCACCTTCAACAACATACTGTCCTAAACCTAAAGCTGCTACTGCAAAACCTTCATCGGGTTTCATATGCGCAACCGGGTAGAAGTTATGTGACTGGGCTGTACCACTAATATGCGGATAATAATATTTATCAAACTGGTTTCCTACAACCTCTTGTAACACAACAGCCATTTTCTCTTCTTCAACTTTATAGTCAATTGCTTTAAAGTAATTTCTTGCATTTTTCGAATAAATCGAAGCATAAACCAGTTTTATGGCATTCATTAGTTGCTTCATACGTTCATCAAAGTCGTGATGATTATTCGGAAGGAGGTATGTTTCAAAAATTCCCGAAAAGGGCTGTGTAATACTGTCCTCGAACAAACTTGAAGATCTCACAGCAATAGGTTTTGTAATTAATTTAAGAAATACTTTTATCTTTTTCTTTAACGAATATGATAATTCTCCTTCAAGAAATACTTTTCTAAGCTCTTCATAATCTGTTATATCATGAATCTTTTCGCCTAAATGATTACTTTCAATAAAGATATCAAATTCTTCGGTTCCAATTAAGCTGGTTTTAGGTGTTCTTACATTAATTAAAGGCAGTAA
>JAUVUS010000436.1 GCA_030600865.1 Bacteroidales bacterium
CTGGTTATTTTTCTGTTTTCGTGTGACTCCAATAATTCTTCGGTGGTAATTAAAACAGAGCAAACACCTTCAACTGCACAACTTATGGAATATTGGAATAATGCCTATCAGGCCTTAAATGATTCAAATTATTCTGATTATTTAACGTATGCTGAAAAAGTTTATTCATTTGCACCGAACGATTTCAGTTTTAAAATACTTTTTGCTGATGCACTAATGAGTGTAAATCAATCTGAAAAAGCAACAGAGGTATTAAAATCAGTAATAAATCTACATTCACATTTAACTTATGAACGATTAAATCAGGATCAATATCAGTTTATCAAAAAACTAGACAACTTTGAGAATTATTTATCGATTGCCTTAAAAGATACCGAACCTATTAATAATAGCAGTATAGCTTATGTTTTGGACGAAAAAGATTTAATACCTGAAGGTGTAGCTTATGATATTTATACTCAAACATTATATATCAGCTCTATAAATAAAAGAAAAATAGTTTCTGTTAATTCCGAAGGAGTTATTAAAAATTTTATTGAATCTGGTCAGGATAACATTTTAGCAGTTATAGGAATGGAAGTTGATCCGAAACGGAAACATCTTTGGATATGCTCTGCATGGGATAATCCCAGAAAAATAGTTGCAGACTCTTTACTTTATTCTGGTATTTTTAAATATAATATTGAGACAGGAACATTAGTTAAAAGATATATTTTAAAAGATTCTACAAAAAGATTTCTGAATGATTTGACCATTTCTTCTGATGGAACTGTATATATAACAGAATCTTTAAAAGGAAAAGTTTATATAATCAGACCTGAAAAAGATTCTTTGGAATTATTTATTGATTCGGATCATTATTATTATGCCAATGGTATAACAATCTCAGATAATAATAAAAAATTGTATGTATCTCATTTTGGCGGGACTCAAGTTGTTGATTTAAAGAGAAATATTGTTAGCAAATTAAAACATCCTGAAAATATAAGTACAGGTAGAGTTGACGGTTTAGCATTTTACAAAAATTCATTAATAATGCACCAGAACGAGATTTGTCGATATTATTTAAATGAAAATGGTGACAGTATTATAAATAAGGAAATAATAGAAAGAAATAATCCATTATTCGATTTCCCTACAACAGGAGAAATTGCAGGCAATAAATGTTTTTATATTGCTAATGCACAGTTAGGAAAATTTGACGAAAAAGGTTATGTTTTTCCTGATGAAGAATTGGACAGTGTTTATATTCTTAAAACTAATTTAGATAATTAAGTAATAAGCAATTTTTCGTAATACCCAGAAGTACCAGTTTCTAAAATTTCTAAAATAATTTTTTCGGTAACCGGGCCAACTCCACTTAGGTTTTGAAGTTTATTTAAATGTTCGGTAATTGGTTCTTTTAATTGAGATACCGAATATGCAGCATATCCATAAGGTGATTTTTGCCCTTTTTGCTTTAATATATAATCCATCTGATCAAGGATAACTGCAACAACATCATTCTTATCAATAAGCTTATTAAACAATTTTGCAGGAATTCGTTTAGGAATTTGATATTTATTTGCCAATTGCAGAAACAACTTGTTAATCGATTCATAATATTGATGTGATGCCCCGCCCCATTTATCGCCTTTGTAAATAGCTTTATATTGATTCAATAAGTTGGGATAATAATCCTGAAGTACTTTATAAAAATAATCCTGCTGACGGCCTTCTTTTAATGTCATCCCTCCGAAAATAATAAAATCAACTCCTGCTTCTTTAAACTTTCTAATGGAATTTTCCATTTGGTCAGGCAAATCGGTAATAAACGGAATAACCGGCATCATAAAAACACCTACAGGAAAACCTTCTTTTTTTAAAAATGAAATTGTTTCTAAACGCTCAGATGCAGGAGGAACTCCGGGCTCGAATACTTTGCAAATATTATCATCAACACCAGAAAAACTAAAGCTTATAATTGCTTTTGACTTTTGATTTATTGCATGTAAAATATCAATATCTCTTTTTACTAAAGTCGATTTGGTAAGAACATGAACAGGAAAATCATAATCAGAAACAATATTTAATATTTTTCGCGATAGTTCATATTTTTTATCCAAAACATTATAACTATCTCCTACTCCGCCACCAATCATTATAAATCCTTTTTTAAAAGGAATTCGTTTTCGTTTTGGATCAAGTTCTTTTTGCAGTAATTCAGGAGCATTAATTTTAACATCGATATCCTTTCCAAATTCGCCTTCGACATAATAACCCTCAGCCCGTCCGTCGCAATACACGCAATTATGCAAACATCCACGATAAAGGTTCATTCCATAACGTGCAACAAACCACGAATCAACTTTCTTGTGTTTACGCAATAATGATTTTGCCTTTATTTCGCGAATCATGTATTTAAATTTACTCTAAAAATACAAAATAAAAGGGATTGCAAATTAGCAATCCCCTTTTGCAATCAATAAAATTAGATATTATGCTTCAACTTTAGCCGGTTCAATCTTGCGAGCAACTACTTCGGTAATAAAACGTTCCTGACCGCTCTTATCATTATATTTTCTTGTATTTAATTTACCGGAAACAGATATTAATTCTCCTTTTTTCAAAAAATCAGTATTCTCATCTTTTTTGTTTTTCCAATACGTAACATTATGCCAGGTAGTATTTGTAAGCCATTCGCCTTTATTATTTTTATAACTTTCATCCGTAGCCAGGCTCATACTTATGAGTGTACGTCCACTTTCAAATGTTTTTTCTTCTGCGTCGCGTCCTAAGAATCCTTGAATTTCTACTTTGTTAATTGTTTTCATGTTTTTAGTTTTTAAATGATTTA
>JAUVUS010000367.1 GCA_030600865.1 Bacteroidales bacterium
CTTGAAAATCCACCATCGTGGAAAATATTTTGCATGGTTATTTTCTTAGTCAGATCCGAGAACATGGTAATACAATAATCAGCACATTCTTCAGCAGTTGCATTACCCAACGGAGACATTCGGTTTGAAAAATCCATTAATCCTTCTAAACCCATTATTCCTTGCCCAGCTGTTGTTGGAGTTGGCGATTGAGAAATTGTATTAATTCTTATTTTCTTTTCGCGACCATAAATATATCCAAAACTACGGGCAATTGACTCTAATAAAGATTTTGCATCGGCCATATCGTTATAACCATATAAAGTACGTTGTGCAGCAACGTATGAAAGTGCCAAAACTGATCCCCAGTCATTTAAAGCGTCCTTTTTCCGAGAAACCTGCAATATTTTATGAAACGAAAGTGCAGAAACATCTAATGTTTTAAGAAAATAATCATAATTTAAGTTATCATATGTTATTCCTTTTCTAACATTTGGAGACATTCCTATTGAGTGAAGAATAAAATCAAATTTACCTCCAAATTTCTCCATTGTTTTATCAATTAGATTTTCAATATCTTCAACTTTGGTTGCATCAGCAGAGATAACTTCTGTATTGCAAGCTTCTGCCAATTTATCTGTATCTCCCAAACGCAATGCGAAAGGCGCATTTGTAAGAACAATTTCTGCTCCTTCTTCATATGCTTTTTCAGCTACCTTCCATGCAATTGATTTATCATTCAATGCACCAAAAATTAATCCTTTTTTACCTTTTAATAAATTAAATGCCATGATTATAATTTTTTGTTTGTACAAGTTACATACAATTATATAAAAATAATGTTCACTTTAAGTAAATTATAAATGACTAAAATATTTATGAATGACTAAAATTTGGAATACTTATGAATGACTAAAATATTTACTAAACATTATATTATAGTGTCTTAAAATTCAAATCCTTTCATTTTTTAGCAGAAAATTTCAGTTTATAAGGCTTAGGCATTTTTAATTTTAGCTCATTTTAGCTCATTTACTAATTTTTATTTTGATAATAAAACCCTTGCGTTTTTAATTGCGGCATCAGATAGTGCTTCGCCACTTAACATTTTAGCAATTTCGTTTATTCTTTCTTCCCGAGATAACAACTTAATGTAAGTATTTGTAGTTTCGTGATTATCTTTTTTATAAACCAGGTAATGATAATCGCCTTTACTAGCTATTTGAGGTAAATGTGTTATATTAATTACCTGCATATTTTCAGACATACATTTAATTATTGATCCCATTTTATCGGCTATTTCACCTGATGTTCCGGCATCAATTTCATCAAAAATTATTGTAGGCAAAGTTGTGGTCTCAACAATCAGAGATTTTATACTTATCATTAATCTGGAAATTTCTCCTCCGGAAGCAACTTTTGATAGTTCTTCCAATGCAACATTTTTATTTGCTGAAAATAAGAATCTAATAATTTCCTTCCCTGTTGGTAAAAATTCTTCGGAAGGAATTTGCTCCACCTTAAAACCAGCATTCGGAATTCCCAGTTGTTTTAATATTTCAACAACCTTATTTTCAATTTTAGGGATTACATTTTTTCTATTCCCAGAAATTTGATTTACGAATGCTATTAATTCATCATATAAAATATTAAGCTCCTTTTTTATTTTTTCGGTTTCAAAATCGTAAGAATTAATACTATCAAGTTTTTGCTGTAATTCTTCCTTTATTTTAATTAACTCTTTAACCGTAGCAACTTTGTGCTTTTGTTGTAGTGAATATATATTATCCAGTCTTTCACGAATAAATTCAATTCTTGCCGGATCGTGTTCTATTTTTTCGTTTAACTGTTCTATTTCATTGTTAATATCCTGAAGTTCGATATATGCAGAATCAATTCGTTTAACTAAATCATCACCTTCTTTTATATATTTTGAGATAGATTCGATAGAACTTTTTGCTTGCTTTAAGTTAGATATTATTGAAATATCTTCAGAAGATAATAAGTTATAACAATTAGAAAGATTTAACTTTATTTCTTCGGCATGATTTAACTTTTCAAGTTCTGTCTCAAGGTCATCCTGTTCTCCTTCAACTAATTTCAAAGCCTCCAACTGATTAAATTGAAACTGAAAATAATCCAGATCAGCTTTTGCTTTATCAGCATTATTAATTAGTTTTTTATATTCTGATGTTAATATACTATACTCTTCAAATTTATTTCTGTAATTATCAAGTAATTCCTGATGATTAGCAAATGAATCTACCAGGCTTAACTGAAAGTGATCGTCACCCAGGAGCAAACTTTCGTGTTGTGAATGTATATCGATCAAGTTATTATTTAAATCTTTTAAAATAGCAAGATTAACAGGCGTATCGTTAATAAATGCACGTGATTTCCCATTATCGGTAATTTCACGCCTGATTATTGTTAAATCCTCGTAATCTAAATTATTTTGAATAAAGAAATCTTTGATTTTATACTGTTTGATCTGAAATTTTGCTTCAACAAAACATTTTTTTGTTTTATCTTTTAAAACAGAGGTGTCAGCTCTTTGACCAAGTACAAGCGATAAAGCACCTAATAAAATTGATTTACCTGCTCCTGTTTCGCCTGTAATTATATTCAAGCCTTTGTTAAAATCAATTTCTAATTCATTGATTAAAGCATAATTCTGAATATAAATTGATTGAAGCATAAATAAATGACTAAAGTTTAACCTGCCTGTCGGCAGACAGGAATACTTGTGAATGACTAAAATATTTATAAATGACTAAAATAACTAAAATATTTTAGGCATTTATAATTTTAAATTGATTATTGTTGTTTAATTTTTATGTATTTGTCAGATCGAGCAGGATCAATTTCTACTAGAATTTTATATACTCGATCGGCTTCGGCCATAAAAGATTCTGAGAAGATATTTATTAATTCGTCAGATTTAGCACTCATTATTAAATCATAAAAAAACAAATACGGATCTGGTTTCTGTCTATAAATTTTTTGCAATAAGTCAAGGCTCTCTGCAATTTCAGCTCTTCCTGTCGCATCTTTACTCTCCATAATGTCAAGCCCTAATCGGTGGTATTTGTACAAAAACTCTCTTAAACCTTTATACCGATCGTTCAAAATATTTTCAATAAGCCAATACCTATTTTTACGACTTTCAAATGCTTTCCAACCCTTTTCCCGAGCATTCTGTGCATTATTAATAATAAGTTCAGCTTTCTGATAAAACTCTGTACCTCCTAACAATGAGAAGGTATCATAATCTAAACCTATTATTATGTATGCATAATATGCCAATACAGATGTCAAATTTGATCTATGTTCTGTTATACTAAATTCTAATGGTTCAAACTCAACATAATTAAATCTTAAATCATCATCTTTGAAATTTAATACGGTAGTATTATATGAAGTATTATAAGTGGGCCTACGAGATTGAATCTGGATACTTCCTTTGAACTCATCGGCACTATGATCTTGAAGGTTAATTAATATATTACACTCTATACGTTCTTCATTTGTATAAACATGATTAGTCCATGCTGTATTATTCATGAACTCATATATAGCAGTTTGTAAAGTTTGAA
>JAUVUS010000205.1 GCA_030600865.1 Bacteroidales bacterium
ATCATTGAGCGTACCATGTTTTACAACGCTTCTCCAGAAATTTTCCAGAAAGCTAATGAATTAAGAAACAATATGACTGAAGCAGAAAAAATGCTTTGGGAAAGATTGAGAAAAAAACAATTGGGAGTAAGATTTAAAGCACAGCATCCTATAGAGCGATTTATCGTGGACTTTTATTGTCACCAATCAAAATTAGTTGTAGAATTAGATGGTGAAATTCATAAATTCCAAAAAGAATATGATCTTGGAAGAGAAGCAGAACTAGTAAAATATGAAATAAAAGTCATTAGATTTACAAATGATGAAGTAATTCAAAACATAGATAAAGTAATTGATAAAATTAAAATGAATTTATAAGACCCTCGCAGCTCCCAACCTCCCGAAGCGCCTTGCCTGCCGCCCGTCTGTCGGACGGACAGGGCAGGCAGGAAGTAAAAAGATAAAAGTGAAAGACAAAAACGTTTTTATTTTCTTACAAAAATACGTATATTTGTAATAATATATTTACACAATGTTTAGTCGAGAATTATTTTATACCATATTACCCCAATTGCAGCATAAAAATGCAATTGTAATAACTGGTATGCGACAGGTGGGTAAAACAACCCTAATGCAACAACTCGCTAAAGTATGGAAGGGTAAATTTGCCTGGTATGATTTTGATAATCCTCTGGATCATCTTTTGTTTGAAAATATTGATTACAATGTAATTTTTGAAGATTTGCAACGTGCTACAGGAGCCAAAGATGGGGAAAGATTCCTGGTTTGTATTGATGAAATTCAGAATTTTCCTGAAATTACGAAAATAATTAAATATTTGATTGATCATTATGCTGTTAAGTTTATCGTAACCGGTTCTTCTAATTATTACTTACGTAATCTTTTTCCCGAATCGCTAAGTGGAAGAAAGTTTTTATTTATACTTCATCCTTTAAGTTACAGGGAATATCTATATTTTAACAATCGTTTGTCTGAAAATGAACTTCAGCCAAATCCCGAAGAAGTATTTAAAAACCATAGCTCTGCAGCGGTTCACAAACGTAAAGACTTATTCGAACAATATATGGAATATGGAGGATTTCCGGAAGTGGCTCTCACGAAGGATTATGAAACAAAAAAACTAATTCTAAAGAATATTTTTGCTTCCTTTTTTGAAAAAGACATCAAAGTTTTTAGCGAACTTAAAAATGTAAAAGAGCTCCGCGACCTGATTATTTTACTTGGTCCACGTAATGGAAATATGTTAGATATAACCCGTCTTTCGTCAGAGTTGGGAATAAATCGTGTAAAAGCCTATAATTATCTGGAATTTCTTGAAGGAACTTTTTTTCTTTGTCTGATACCAAAATTTACTCACAACATTGATCGCAGCGTAGCCGGTGGTAAAAAAGTGTATTTTTCAGATACAGGAATTTTGAACCTTATAACGAAAACAAGCCCGGGTCAACTACTTGAAACTACCGTTGCCAATCAATTACAACACTACGGTAATATTTCCTATTTTAATAAAAGAAATACCGCTGAGATTGATTTTATTCTCAATAAAGAAATTGCCTTTGAAGTAAAACAAAAAGCTATTGAACCCGATTTACATAAACTTAAAAAACTTGCACAGAATCTCAACATCCAAAAACATTATATTGTAAGCAATACTCCAAGCAGTTTGGCTAATGTTGTATATCCCTGGTTTTTTTAATTCTAATTTGGTATCAACAAGAATGTCAAGAACTCTTCTCATAGCTTGTCCCGTTATGCTGAGCTTGTCGAAGTATACGGGAACCGAAGTAAGTAATGATCAGTGAACAAACAACAACAAAATCCTACCTAAAAACGGTACATTTCTCAAAAAGTCATTTGTTTTTTTGTCTTCTAATACAAAAAGTCGTTTGTTTTTTTGTAGCTTTATGCTAAATTTCAGATCAGAAATGGAAAGAACAGAAATAAATAGTTTAATTCGTTGGAAAAAATCAACACGACGAAAACCATTAATTATTCGTGGCGCAAGGCAAGTTGGAAAAACTTGGTTGATGAAAGAATTTGCAAGAACAGAATACGAACAAACCATTTATATTAATTTTGAAAGCAGTAAACATCTTAAAAATATTTTTAAAGAAGACTTTGATATTGAAAGAATTATCACAGCCTTACAAATCGAAACCGGAATTATATTTAAGCCCAAAAACACATTAATTATTTTTGATGAAATACAAGAAGCCCCCGAAGCAATAACTTCTTTGAAATATTTTTATGAAACGGTTCCGGAATATCATATAATTTCCGCTGGTTCACTTTTGGGTGTTGCTTTAAATAAACACACATCCTTTCCTGTTGGGAAAGTCGAATTTTTAGATCTTTATCCTTTAAGTTTTATAGAATTTCTTGTCGCTATCGGCCAAAAAAAACTTGTCTTGCTATTGGAAAGTAAAAATTGGGAGCTTATAAAAACGTTTAAGCAAAAATTCATTCAGTTTTTAAGGTATTACTACTATATTGGAGGAATGCCCGAAGCAGTTTACTCTTTTAGTATAAACAATGATTTTGGCGAAGTAAGAAATATACAAAAAGAAATATTACTTGCATACGAACAGGATTTTTCTAAACATGCTCCTGTAGAAATTGTGCCAAGAATAAGGATGGTTTGGAATTCAATACCAGCACAATTAGCAAAAGAAAATAAAAAATTTATTTACGGACTAATTAAAGAAGGTGCCCGGGCAAAAAATTTTGAAATGGCTATTACCTGGTTAATTGACTGTGGATTAATACACAAAATTAACAGAGTCACCAAACCTGCTATTCCACTAAAAGCTTATATTGATTTCAGCGCATTTAAATTATTTCTTGTTGATATTGGTTTGCTGGCTGCCATGGGAAATATTGATATTAAAACATTATTAGAAGGTAATACCATATTTGAAGAATTTAAAGGAGCTATAACAGAACAATTTGTCTTGCAACAAATGCTTTACACTAAAAACTTTGATATATTTTATTGGTCAGCTGAAAGATCTAATGCTGAAATCGATTTCTTAATTCAACACAAGGGCAATGCTATTCCTGTAGAAGTAAAAGCGGAAGAAAACTTGCAAGCTAAAAGTCTGAAAGTATTTTGTCAGAAATACAATCCGGAAATATCAATTCGTACATCGATGTCTGATTTTCGCAAACAGAACTGGCTTACTAATTTGCCTTTGTATGCTATTAGCGAATTACAGAACTTAAGTAGTCAATAATTAATTAAAGATGACACAAACAGGCTAACATCTCACTACTCAAAACTATGGTCTATTAGCTATTTACTGTTAATTGAACACTATTAAAAATAAATTCTTACCTTTAAATTTATTAAGGCCATCGGATGATGAAACTTTGAACCCGTCTTGCCCTGTCCGTCCGACAGGCGGGCGGCGGGCAGGCTTGAAACCAGAAACCAGAAACTAAAATATGAATCGTCGCGCATTATTTATAAATACCTTTTTTGATATCCTTGCACTGTTTGTTGCATTCTTTATCATGATATGGATTAAGCCGGCAACAAAACGGGTTTATTTACCTAATTATATTATTCCTTTCCTTATTTTTGCATTCACCTGGGTTATTGTTTCCTTAATAACTCGAAAATATTCTGCTCCCCAACGTTTAAAATTAAGGCGTGCCGTTCTACTTATAATAATTGCCAACCTCACAATAACCGGAATTGCAGCAATTTTAATGTTTATGTTAAGATCCGAATTTTTTTCGCGGTTGGTTTTTGGTGGGATTATTATTTTAACCACACTTATCGAAATATTTTTTGCTTTTTGCGATTATTATATCTGTAATGCTAAAACAGGAGCCGATTCTTCAAAAGTATTTGAAGCCTACCAACGTATTGCAGGGCATCGTACCGAAGTTCCTGTTTCGGAGCTTTACCCCAAAGAATTTATTCTCGAGCCCGTACCCGAAAATATTAAAGAAACCATTATCGAGGAATCAAGCCTTGAGGTTTTTAAATTTATTTCGGAAAATATCGATCTTAATATTCCTGATTATTCCGTACTTTCAACAACAACACGATTTAATGTAGATAAACTTCAGGAAAATATCTATTTAAAAATTGTTAATCTTAAACGAATCAATGATATTCGATTTATAAATAAGTTTTTCGAGTCAGTTAACCGTAAACTTATCGATGAAGGATTTTTTATCGGATGTGTCGAAACCAAAGATCAACGTAAACAAAGATTGTTAAAAAAATACCCTCCCGTATTAAACCGGATTTATTATTTATTTGATTTTATTATTAAGCGGATATTCCCAAAATTTAATCTTACAAAACGTATTTACTTTTTTCTTACACGTGGCGAAAACAGGGTGGTATCTAAGGCCGAAACTTTTGGCCGTTTATATTCCTGCGGATTTAGGATAGTAAATGAAAAAGAAATTCGCGGATTGCTCTATTTTGTGGCCACAAAAACCCGTGCTCCTTTTTTCGATATGGAGCCAACTTATGGTCCACTGGTAAAATTAAGACGTGTAGGTAAAAACGGAAAAATTATTAACGTTTACAAGTTACGAACCATGCACCCTTATGCAGAATATTTGCAGGAGTATGTGTATGATAAATTTGATTTACAAGAAGGAGGTAAATTTAAAGATGATTTCAGGATAACTACCATAGGAAAAATTTTCAGAAAATTCTGGATTGATGAATTACCAATGCTCATTAATTATTTCAGGAGAGAAATGAAACTGGTAGGTGTTCGTCCTTTAAGTAAACATTATTTTAGTTTGTATAGCAAAGAATTACAGGAAAAAAGAATAAAAACAAAACCAGGACTGATCCCTCCTTTTTATGTTGATATGCCAAAAACTATAGAAGAAATACAAGCATCAGAATTAAAATACCTGGAAGCATACGAGAAACACCCTCTCCTAACCGACTGGAAATATTTCTGGAAAGCTGTGTGGAATATTTTGTTTAAAAAAGCGCGTAGTTCTTAAGTTATAAAAACAGTAGAACCAATTGTCATTCTCTGCTTGACAGGGAATCTTAATAATGAAATACGATAAAATGAGATTTCCGATCGAGTCGGAAATGACATAACAAACTAGAAAATGTCATTCCCTGCTTGACAGGGAATCTATAAAATGAAAAGTAAATGTGGAACTATAATTTTTATGTTTACATTTTAACAAATAAAACAGATAAAGTTCTTTATATTGGTGTTACGAATAATTTAGAAAGAAGAATTTACGAACATAAAAATAAATTAGTGCCCGGCTTTACCATGAAATATAACGTAAACAAATTGGTATATTTTGAACATTTTGAGAATATTAATGATGCAATACATAGAGAAAAACAGTTAAAAAAGTGGAATAGAAATTGGAAAGAAGAGCTTA
>JAUVUS010000240.1 GCA_030600865.1 Bacteroidales bacterium
ATACATCATCAACTGAATCATATAAGTTAATTGGTCTGGGAGATAATTTTATACTACCCAATTGAGATTTCGACCACTGTAATAAATTTCCTAAAAGGTTAAAAAGGTTTTGTGATGATTCAAAAATTATCTTTATATATTCACTAATTTCATCTTTACTTAATTCGTCTATTTGATTATAAAGTGTCTCAGAGAATCCTAAAAGAGATTGAAACGGATTCTTAAGGTCATGAGCTATAATAGAGAAAAACTTGTCTTTAGTGGCATTTAATTCTTTTAAGTTATATTCAGAAATTGTAAGCTTTTTATTTGTATCTCTTAATTGATCATTTTTTGATCTAAGTAAGTTGTTGGTTTTTTTCTTTAACCTGAACTGACTAAAAATTAAAACAGCTAACGCTAAAATTAGTATTGAAAAAGCAATCGAATAATTCTTAATGTTTTTTTGACGATTAAGTTCAAGTACATGAATTTGATTATCTTTTTTTAATAGTTTGTTTTCAGTTTCAAGATTATCCGTTTCATATTTGATTTTCATTTCAGTAATTCGATTGGAACTATTGGTGGAATAAATACTGTCGTTTATTTCGGAATATAATTTATAGTACTCTAATGCCTTTTTATAATTATTTAGCTCTGAATAAAGCTGATAATAAAGGTCGTATGATTCTAAAAGCCATTCTTTTGTATTGATTTGTTTTGATAACTTAATGGCAATATTTAAGTTGTTTTGTGCTTTAACGTATTGTTTCTGACGTAAAAAGAGGTTTGCCAAATTGTTGTGATTGTTTGCCAAGCTATAGATATCATTTGCTTCCCTTGTCAAATCTGTTGATTCTTGTAAATTAGTATAGGCTTTATCATATTCGCCTAAATCTAAATAAATTAAACCGATATTGGTTAATGCCGTGGCTATTCCATCTGTACGTTCCAGTTCTTGATTTAGCTTTAGCGATTTGTTATAATATTCAAGGGCTTTTTCTTTATCTCCTTTTTCATCATAAGCTGTTCCAATGTTATTATAGGCAGTGGCTTGTCCTTCTTTATTATCGGATTCAATATCCATTTCGAGTGTTTTCTGGTAATATTCAAGGGCTTTGTTGTTTTCATCGATAGATTGATAAACAATTCCAAGATTATTATATATCATAGAGATGCCGTTAAGATTATCTGCTTTCTGAAAAATTTTCAGAGCGTCAAGGAAATATTTTAAAGCTTCATCATAACTTGATATTTCGAAATAAACGTTACCCAAACCATTATAAATGGTTGCTAAGTCCAACTCATCTTTAATTTCCCTGGCAATACCAAGAGCCTTTATATAATTTTCAATAGCTTCCTTGTACTTGCTCATGCTCGCATATGTTTGAGCAATCCTGCGAAAGTATATAGCAATATTTTCTTTATCGTTACGCTTTATACTTTCTTCCAGAGCTTTTTTTAAATATTCATTTGCTTGTTGGTAATCGTTTTTAAAGATATATTCAGAAGCAATATTATGATATATATCTGTTATTCCTTCGGAATCATTTATTTCAAGTCTTACTTCAAGACATTTCATATAAAACTCTAAAGCAGTTTTAGTATCTCCTTGATGAGAATATACATTTCCAATCCTATTATATGAATCTGATAATCCTTTTTTATCCTGAACAATATGAGCAAGGTTTAGAGCCTCATTTGCAAAATACAAACTACTATCTAAAGAGAAGTTCCAATAATTCCTCGATATGTTATTGAGAATTTCAATTTTGCCTTTATCATCAGCTTTTTCCAGTTCGTTAAACAGGCTGTCAATAGCTTGTCTGTTGTCTTGCGAAAGAGAATAAAGTGAAATAAGCATTAAAATTGCCGAAATGTATAATTTGATTTTTTGCATTGTATGGAATGTATAATTTAATTAAGTGTCAAGTTATGAAATAATTGTCAATTATAAAAAAAACAGCATCTAATCAGTAGAAAATTAATTTTTCCTGCTTCATTTTATTTTTCAAATTTTTCCCTGACTCTACTACGTATTAAACCAGAAAAAAGTTTGGTTATTATTTCATCATTTTCCTTAATTTTCTTAGAATCTTTTATTTTTTCACCGTTAAAATATGTAATAGAATAACCTCTTTTAAGAATGTTTTCCGGATTTAATAATAACGCCTTGTTTTCCAGGTTGTTAATAATTAAATTTTGTTTCTGTGTATAAAGTACACATATGTGTTTTAATTTATTTTCTGCTATCCTTATTTTCCCCGACTGATTAAAAGTTACTTTTGTCGAAGTCTTTTCTAAAAGATTAGAAAACTTAAGCAATTGATTTATTTTTATCTGACTAGATTGTTTTGTACTATTCTTTAGCTTTTCTATAATTATATCTAATTGGTAATTATATTTATCCAGATTGTTTTTTACAGCAGGAACAGTTATGACACCATACCGGGCAAGTTTTGTTTTTTGATCTTGTATATACCCGGTAATCAGATCAAGAATATTATCTTTTAAATAATGGAGGTTATCTTCAAAATCAGATATTTTTTCAATTATATATTCTGCAACAGCAGTAGGTGTTTTAAGTTTCTTGTGAGCAACTATATCAACGATAGATTCATCCTTGGCATGTCCAATGCCTGTTATAACCGGCAATGGAAACTGAGCAACATTTGTAGCCAGCAAGTAACTATTAAAACAGTTAAGATCAGCCTGAGATCCTCCTCCACGAATAATAACCACGAGATCAAAAAAATCTTCATAATTGTAGATTTTTTCCAATGTGTTAATAATAGATTCTTCAGCTTGCAAACCTTGCATTATTGAAGGAAACAGTTTTATATAAAATGTATATCCAAAATTGTTATTTTCAAGTTGATTAATAAAATCCTGGTAACCGGCTGCAGTATCGGATGAGATAATGGCAATTTTTTGGGGAATAACAGGGAAGGCTAATTCCTTGTTCATATTAATTACTCCTTCGCTTTCGAGTTTTTTTAATGTTTCGCCTTTTTTTTGAGCCAGATCACCTAAGGTATAGTTTGGATCAATATCTGAGATATTTAGACTTAAGCCATAAAGTTCATGGAATTCGATATTTGCTTGAACTAAAATTTTTATACCAGGGCTTAATTCATGTCCTGTCGTATTTTCAAAATAAGGGCGGAGCATACGGTATGTAAATGCCCATATTGTAGCCCTTGTTCTTGCAATAATATTATCAGTTATAGCATCTTTTTCAACTAATTCAATATAACAATGTCCATTTCTGTTTACATTTAATTCACTTATTTCAGCAATTACCCATATAGATTTTGGGAAATTTGAATTTATTTTTTCCTGAATATCTTTATTTAATTCAAGTAAAGTGAATTTTTGAACCATTGCTATCCTATTTTGCTGATTCTTTTTTGTATTATTTGATTGCCAATTTTTATTTTTAGCAAATAAATTCCAGAAGGTAAATTATCTAAATTATTTAAATTTATAATAGTAAAACCGTTCGAAGATTTTCGTTCACACATTATTTTTCTACCAACAATATTAAATAATTCGATAGTAACGACTTTATCTGCTTTTTGTAACAATTCAATACTAATATAACTCGAGAAAGGGTTAGGGTAAACTTTAACTATTGCTTTTTCTGCAAATGAAACTATACTGGTGTTTGTTAAGTTTGCAGCTTTACCAAAATCAGGAATTCCATATCCCAGTTTATAGTCTGGATCTGAATATTGGTGAGCACTTTCTTCAATTTTTTGAATAATCTCCATGTTATTCATATCCGGGTAAAATTGCCACAAACATGCAGCCATTCCTGCCATAATAGGAGTTGAGAAAGATGTCCCGTTTGCAACAGTTATTAAACCATCAGTTCCCTGAACAGCTGTTTGGTAACCCATTGCAGCAACATTAGGTTTTATACGTCCATCGAATGTTGGGCCTAATCCACTAAAGTAAACATAGGTGGCATATGCATCAACAGCTCCAACCGTTAAAACACTGTCTCCATCTGCGGGTGCAGATATGTATTTCCATGGATCATCTGCCAGATTTCCTGCGCTATTTAATACAAGTATTCCTTTTGATGCTGCAATATCAGCAGCCTTTGTAATAAATGTTGTATTTCCATCCATATCAGAATAAGTGTAATTTTGAGATGGATCGTCAAATTCTGTATAACCTAAAGATGATGTTATAATATCGGAACCAACACTGTCGGCGAATTCGGCAGCCGCTACCCAATTATCCTCTTCAACTGAATATTCTGTTGATGTTTCTTCGCTTCTTAATAGCCAATAATTGGCTTTAGGTGCAGTTCCAATCAATTCGCCCGGGATATTTCCACCCATAGTAGATAAAACTTTCATTCCATGGCTTGATGCATCAAAAACCTGACTATCACCATCAACAAAATCTTTTGTTCCTACAATCTGATTGTTAACCCAGAGGCTATCAAATGCCGGTAATGAATCGACATTGTAAAATCCGGCATCAATCACGGCAATAGTAATGCCTTGTCCCTTATAACCATTTTGATGTAAAACATGACCGTTGAGCATACTAATTTGAGTAGTAGCATAACCATAATCTAAAGGGTCATTATTTTCTGATAAAATTGTTAAGTGGGTTTTTTCGAAAAAGCTTTTTTTCAAAAATGGTTTAAGATTGGACACAGTTTTTTGTTTTGATTTTATAAACCCAATATGTGTTATCGTATCAATTAATTCCTGATCAGTGGTATAAACAACAACGGTATTTAACCATTTAGATTTATTGAGAATGTGTAATCCGAGTTTTTCGAGACTGTCAAGATAAGTTTTAGAAACAGGTAAATCATTGATTTGTATATCGATGTTTTGTTTAATTCTTCTATCAATAGCCGTTTGAGAAAGAAATTCTTCGGGTTTGTCAACTGAATAGCTGTTGTAGTTTTTATCTGTTAAAAACAGGCGATAGCTATTTTCTCCAACTTGAGCAAAAGAAGTATAAGATGCAATTAATATAAAAATTAAAAAACTTAAT
>JAUVUS010000455.1 GCA_030600865.1 Bacteroidales bacterium
TAAAAAAAGAGCAATTCGATTATATGGTTTATGGTCACAGGCATCTTCCTTCGGATATAAAATTAAATGAAACATGCCGCTATATTAATCTTGGCGATTGGTTAAGTCATTTTACGTATGCCGAATTTGATGGAAAAGAAATGTATTTAAAGAAATATTCCGGCAATTGAATCGATAATAAGAATAATCAATTATTTTTATCGGCCGAAAGGTCTTGTACAAAATGAAAAACTCAAAATATATAATTCTTTCCTTCATCACAGTTATATTGTTTTTATCGTGCAGCGACGATCGATGTAATTCTGAAACAGACTCTTTGCTAAAATGTGAACTTATTGTAACAGACACCAATCTTACAGCCATTAAATTTATCGATAGTTTATCCATCTATTCACCTGAATGGTCAGATAGTATTCACTATTCAGAGGAAGGTTCCGATAATAGCTTACTATTTACATTATCGCCGGAATCTGATACAACAGAGATTGTTTTTACATCCAGACAAGCAGAATTTAAAGATACAATCTATATTTATTATCAACGAGAGTTTGTTTTTTTATCGCCGGAATGCGGGTTTGTTCTAAATTGTAAAATAGACACTGTTTTGAATACCTATAATTATATTGATTCATTAAAAATAATAAAAGACGAAATCACAACAAATGTACAAGGATATATTCAGATATATTTTTAGCATACTTTTCATTCTTACATCTGTTTCGTTTTCTTTTGGACAAAATGATAGTCTTTATGCACCAAAAGAAGAAAAAGAGCCTTTAGAACTGAAAGGAATAAAATTTGGATTAAATGTCGGACGATTTTCTGATTATTTATTTAAACCAGAACGTGTTTCTTATGAAGCATCATTTGATTTTAATTTAAGCCATAAATATTATGGTGTAATCGAAGCCGGATACTCTGAAATCGATCTGGAAAAAGATAATTACCATTATGTTTCAGATGGCACCTTTTTTAAAATTGGAATGGACTATAATATGCTTAAAAAATATCCATCTGATTTTTTTGGTGTGGGGGTTCGTTTAGGGCGAGCTGATTTTAAGCATTCTGCACAAAATGTTTTAATAGAACCTGATCATTGGCCATCATATACAACATCAATCGATTCGAAATCATACAATACTTACTGGCTTGAAATATCATTTGGCTTAAAAGGTGAGCTGCTAAAAAATGTGTATTTTGGCTGGTCGGCAATAGTTAAAATTGCTGTTTCCGGAAGAGAAGATGTCGATTTTCAGCCATACGATATCCCAGGGTATGGTAATGGAACAAAATCAATTAACTTAGGAGCAAATTACTATATCTATTATCAGATTCCTTTTAACAGAAAATAAATTAGTTATTACGGTTCAACAGGGTTTGGTAAGGATTCAGAATTCTATTACAACAAATTAATTTTTTTCTTAAAACATTCGCCAGGCAGTTAGCATAATTAAAAATATACTTGAATATATCAGAACTGCAAAAATCGAAATTATTCCTGATGTTCTGTTTTTATATTGTTGTTTACGAATTATCAATAACGACAACAGTAAACCACCAACAGATAATAATATGGCTATTATACTAATGTATGGTGATATTACAGATAAAATATCTTTATTTAATAATTCGGGATTGTCAGTTAGCAATTGTGCAGTTTTCACCCCTTTGGGGTCGGAAAATACAAAATCCCAATATGGTATTCGTGATGTGGTTTTTAAAAGTGATTTAAGTAAGTGCATACTTGCTGTTACAGGCAAAATAGCTATTACAAGTTGTGTGAACGATTTTTTCCATATTTCTTTTGCGATTACTTTTTTTAATATTGCTAAAATCATGAAGAAAACAAAAGGAAGAAGAACAAACAAAATAATTGCTTTTATTGTACCTGCCAGACTACCTGAAATATTAAGTGAATGATTAGCCCAATCGGGAATTACCATTATAATCTTTTTGCTAACTTTCCATTCCACAAAGATTTCATAAATAACAAAACCACTAACAATAATAAAAAAAGCTATCTCAGCCCAAGTCAATTTTATATCTGTGAACAAGTCAGATGCAAATTTTTGTTTTTGAATTTTAATATTGTCTTTTGTGCATGATTTATGACATTGCCCACATAAAATACAAGTTCTATTATCTATAATTTTTGCAGGATAAAGTTCTGATGTGCATGAACGTCCGATAAATTTGTAATGGTTCGTTGTACTTATACAATCTTTAGTTTTACAATTCTTACAAACATCGGTATCTTTTACTCGTAATTTTCTGAATGAGAGCAATGAATATAATCCAAGCAAGTGACCAATAGGGCAGATATAGGTGCAAAAAGTCCGTTTTTCCCAAATCAGTCCTGCAATAAGTGCAACAGCAAACAGAATGAGCATGTAAATTGCCATATATTGTGGAATACGGTGAATAACAAATGTGTGTATTCCAATAATTATAATAATAGTATAAAATAGAGTAATTACCCAACCTGATTTCAGCAGTTTATTTGGTTTTTTCCTGAGTCCTATTTTTCCAAAAAAAGAAGTAATTAATTCCATTGGGCAAATGCTGCACCAAAATCGGCCAAATAGTATTGCCGTAACAATAATTAATGGCCACCAATACGACCAGACTATCAGGTTGGAGAGGTTTGTGTTTCGTAATATTA